>LRSK01000046.1 GCA_001563325.1 Candidatus Thorarchaeota archaeon SMTZ1-83 | reverse complement strand
CTCAGTCAGAGCCTCGGAAACCGCTGACTCGTCAGCCACCTCGACATCATCGAAAATCTCTCCTGGACTGATTCCTCTACTCTCCAGAGACTTCTTACTCGCCAAGATCCGACCATCGAAGTCAAGGTACGTAGCCTTGAACATCCTGAAGGGCACCACATCAGCCGCCTTAAGGAGAGAGTACACTCCATCACCCATGAATAGCAGTGTAGGCTCATGATCCATCCCAAACATTCCGACAGCAGCTCGCCAACCTTCGAAGTTGATAATCTTTCCATAAGGTCTAGTGTTGACCAAAATGAGGACTTTGCGAAGCGGTCGGCCTCACCAACAAACTCAGCAAACTCAGTGAGTCCAGAAACCTCGACTCCCTCAATGAAGTCTGAACCGCTCTGATCGAACCCGCGTGCAGATGTGCAGAGTCCGCATGCCTGAAACTCGGCTCCTGCGTCCGCCAACTCCTGGAGTTTGCTATTCATGGGAATGTCGGGGTCTGGATCTTGACCGAGTTTGGCATTGTTCACACCATCTACAAAGAGAAAGACCTTGACGCCATAGCCTTTCTCGAGAGCAGCCTTCGCTAGGTCATAGAATGTGTGACTGTTCTGATAGGTGTAAGGCGCAGTCATAAGAAGAATTCCAAGAGTCTTCTTTTCCAAATAGATTCATCTCCTTAGGTGTTTGATGAGCGGCGCACATACTCTTTAAAACTGTAACCCTGTCGCCGTACACGATTGAGGCCAACATTGAAAAAGCCTTCAAGAATACGCCGAGCCGGCGAGTTTGGTAAAGGAGTTATTCTGTTGTCAGAGATCACGATTGGCTTTATAGACAAAGACGGCAATCTGAATGAGATAGAGTTCGACACCGAAGACACGGTCCTCGACCTCAACAAGAAAGGCATAGTCAGCATAGACTTAGCGGTCCTTGAAACTATGCTGGATTTGAAAGAGATCAACCTGTCTGCAAATCGAATTGCTGAGATTGATCTCTCACCCCTCGGAACTCACGACAACCTGCAAATAGTCAACCTCTTCAAGAACTCGTTGAAGACTATTGACCTCGGTCCCTTGTCTGACTGCAAGCCTCTTCGAGAACTCAATCTGGGTGCAAATGAGATAGAGGATTTCGACCTCGCGCCCCTCGAACAATGTACCAACCTCAGGAGGCTTCGGCTTTTCAACAACAAGCTTTCGGAGATTTCTCTCGAGCCACTTGCCAAATGCACCTCTTTGGAGAGTCTTGAGCTTGAAACAAACCTCATCGGCTCAATTGACCTATCGCCGCTGGTACACTGCAAAGAACTGCAGCAACTCAACTTGATGTACAACTCTCTTCGAGAGATAGACTTGGCTCCGCTTCGCGAGTGCCGTAAGCTCAAGTTCGTCTATCTTCATCAGAACGCACTACAGTCCATAGACCTCTCTCCACTCTCGGCTGCAACTGACCTCAGGATACTCAGACTTGGCGGAAATGAGATTCAGACGATTGACATTGAACCACTCTCAAGCTGCACCGAGATGAGGCGGCTCGAGCTTGCGATGAATACAATCGAAGAACTTGACCTTGCACCATTATCCAAGTGCCAAGAGCTACGGGCTCTAGACGTAGCAGGGAACAATCTGAGAGCCATAGACCTCGCACCTCTGTCTGAGTGCTTAGCTCTTGAAGAACTATACCTTCACAGTGATCATCCGGAAGAGAATGAGTTCACGTCACTGAACCTGACACCACTATTCTCATGCCAAGAGCTCGAAGACCTCGGAGTTCCAGGTACTTCTGAGCTGCATGCGGATGTCGCCCTTAAGCGAGTGAAGAAGCTCCCGCCAGCTCTTGAAGAGCTTAAGGAAGACGGGAGAATCATCTGGGACTAGCCTGTCTGTAGGCGAATGCACTTCCTAGATATGTCATAAGAGGGTTTTAAGAGTCAGGAAGCTTATATTACGCGCATAACACGTCTGTCCGGGAGAGATACTTTGTCAGGTCATCGCAGTGAGGAGAAAGACCTGGCCGAGGCGCTTCGAATAACCAGAGCCTATGGGAGGTTCTTTCTCCTCAGCAGAGAAGAAGAAAAAGACCTCACGCTACTCCGTATTGCGAGGGCATATGGAAAGTACTTCAATAGTGACCATGGAGGCGCATTTCTCAAGGGTTTGAAAGAGGGTGAGAGCTTTACTCTGAGGTTCGAGCATGAGCTTCTGAAGGTCACCAAACATGAAGGGAGAGCGGTGGTTGAAGCTAGTAGAGTCAATCAACCTGACAGCTTGTTCAAATATGACCCGACTTCACATACCTAGGGGGATTGTGCAATCGCAGACTTGGATTAAGAGAAGGACATGGAATTCAGGTCAATATGCGGACTCATTAGCTAGAAAAGGCGAAGAATATCTACACATATGATTTAAAGCAGAAGACTGTGTTCTCAGCAAGTTTACACCTCTCCACTGCGAGCAGGGGAGTGCCCTCATGGGTTATTCTCACAAAAAGACCTCACAAGAGAATGACGCAGTTCAACGTTACACAAGATATCTGAATGGCCCAGGCAAGGTCATGCTAGACAATCTTGAAGAAGGCGACAGTTTCGTAATGGAAACTGAACAGCATAAGATCAAGGTGACGAAGGAACTAGGCAAGGCTGTTGTCAAGATTCTTCCCCTAGACACTGATTGAACACTGTCATCAAATACTCACTCGGATTCTGCCGAAGAAAGGCAACAATGGTCAAGAGCCTCTCAGTTTGAGATTCTGGATGCTACCGACTAGCTTATGTAAGACCTCAGCTTATGCAGTTCGTTGCGCGGCTAGAGGGAAGGAGATTGTACGAGCGCTTCGAGCCATCTGAGCTTGTCTTCGTTGACAGAGAAGAGTATCTCGAATGGATGGACAAGGCACTCAAACGCTGCAAGGAAAGACCCGTTGTGCTCCATCTGCGGGGTATCGG
Source organism: Candidatus Thorarchaeota archaeon SMTZ1-83 (assembly GCA_001563325.1). The sequence continues at coordinate 4,930 of LRSK01000046.1, read as the reverse complement.
AGGGATTGGAAAGAGCTCGTTGCTAGACTACTGGACGAATACCATTGATTCCACCATTCGTCTGGACTGTCAACAGTACTCGGAGTTCTATTCTCGATTGAATATCCTAGCAAAGGGAGCAGTTCTACGTAGTGTACGACTCCCCCGATTTGATGTTCTCTGGCAGATTCGTCAACGATTCGTCGAGGGCGTTGAACCAGTCAGAGAAGAAGGACGCGAATGGGCGAAGGAAGTGGTGATGGCAGTCCCCTTCATCGGGTCTCTAGCAACCATAGGTAGTGCAATTCAGGCAGTCGGTACAAGAGTCACCCCCAAGTTGAAGGGGAAATACAGCAGTCTGGGGAAGTGGTTGCAGGAGAGTCTCGGTAAGAATCATGTGGAGCGGCTGTTGGAGATTCTCTGGAAGGACCCTCGTCATGCAGAGTTTCTGTTCCTATCTGCACTAGTTGAGGACCTTAATAGCAGGAAGAATGTGGAATCTCCTTTGGTCTTCCTATTTGACCACTTCGAGTATGTTGATGCAGATTCTCCTCATTGGCGCTATTCTGGTAGGCAGATAGCTGAAACCGAGCTTTGGTGCCAATTCTTGTCGTCATTATTCAACTGCGTTGGAGTCATGGCATGCAGGACGTCTGTACGTGAGCAACCAGAAATCACTATAGAAGAATCAGAGCTGACAGAACTTGACAGAGAGAGCTGCCTTGAGCTTCTAGACTTGAGAAAGGTAACAGATTCGGAGCTCCAGGAACGGATTGTCAGTGTGAGTGGGGGCAACCCTTTCGTTATTGGAACCCTGTGTGATATGGCCGAATCTAGTTCGCTATCACTTGCATCTGTTGAGAGTCTGCGCTCAGACACGCTTGAAGAGGTTCGGCTGAAGACATGGAGGAAACTCTTCAACGAGGTTCGGGATCTTCAGGAACTAGTTAATCGTGCAGGATTACTCCCGTATTTCGACCGAAACGTGATGAATATCATTGCCCCGACCATGAATACTGATCAATGGGCAAGGACGGTGCATCTTAGTTTTGTAAAGGATAGGGGCGATGGAACCTATGTCATGCATGACTTAGCAAGAGAGCTCGTTGTTGCAGAACTTGGTGACCGGTTTCGCATATTGGCCGATGAAGTCGCCGAACTCCTTGAGAATGCCGCAGAAGAACAGGAAGACATGAAACTTCTGGGACTCTCGCTCTCCGTACACGGTCTACACTCCCCAGAATCTGCCCTACAGGAGGTTCTTGACATCACTGTTACCCAAAGCTGGAGGGGTCAGTTTCGCTCGGCTTTGGAATTGCTAGATTCAACCTGGTTCGGGAACGTGAGAGAACAAGTGATAATCTCTGCTGTCAAGGCACCACATCTTACCGGGTTGGATAGAGTGGCCGAGGCAGAGCATCTGCTGAATGAGGCTATTGATGTTCTGGTGGGACTAGTAGAAGAAGATCCGAAGAGTAATATGGTTTACCTGGGACAGTGCTTCAACAATTATGGTTTCTTATTGCGCAGACTTAAACAACCTGTTGAAGCCGAAGCAATGTTTGAGAGGGCTCTTCAGACTGCCAAAGAGCTAGACCCTGCAATCTGGAGGAAGAACCCCTATTTCAGAAGTGTAACTTGGTGGTACAATTCATTCTTGACGGATATGCATCGCCTGAACGAAGCATCAGCCATCCTACGTTGGGATTTGGACCTGATGGGGCGGGGGACAGAAGTAGAAATAGACGCGCGTGAACGAGTATTCACGCGGAATTATCTCAGCTTCATTCTCTTGCTTACGGGGAGGATAGAAGAGGCTGAAGCGGATTTGCGGGATGTGCTTGAAACAAAGACTGAAGATGTAAATGAGGTGAACAGTCTCGCCATTCTCGGAATTGTCTTGAGGCTTACCTCGAGATGCGAAGAAGCTGAGCGTGTATTTCGGAGGAGCTTAGAGCTACTTCGGAAGTGGTCGGAACGAACAGAAGGTATTCCTCTAGTCCAACCCACCTACGCTCTCAGGCACTACGGGCTTGCATTGACGCTTCTTGGGAACTACAATAAGGCGGAAGCCCATTACAAGGAAGCTCTAGAGAGAGCAAGAGAATCTGTCATTGATAACCCTGAATTGTATCTACCAATACTCTCGCAGGTTCTCAATGACTTTGCAGTCTTCTGCTACGAAATACGCAAATATCCCGAGGCAGGAGAATACTACGAAGAAGCATTAGAGAACTATGAGAAACTGTCGCGAAATTGGCCCATTGTTTTTGGAAGGTACAAGGCCTGGACAATGAGCAATTATTCAATCCTTCTCCGAGAAACTGGAGAGGAAGCTAAAGCTCTGAAATTCTATTACAAGGCGCTTGATATCGCTCGAGAGATAGCTGTGAACTACTCTGAGCCAGTATTCCATTCACATCTCTTGGGACAAGTATTGAATAATCTTGGTGTCTTGCACAGAAGAATGGATAAGAATGATGAAGCAGAAAAGGCTCTACGGGAGGCTCTTGCGGTCAGACAATCATTAGCCAAAAAGTCTCCGGGTGTCTTCCTCGGTAGCGTGGCTACAACCCTCAACAATCTTGGAGTTGTGCTATCTATCGCAAATGAGCTACCAGAAGCTCAAGAAGTATTCCGGAAGAGTCTGGAAATACGGAGAGAACTAGCTGAGAAGTCACCAGAAATGCACAGAGGTCGCCTAGGATTTGTCCTGAACAACCTTGGCAATATGCACAGACTAGCTGACGAACACTCCAAAGCCGAGGAATGCTATCAGGAAGCGCTCAGTATCCTAGAGAATCTGGCAGGAAGAGCACCCTCAGTGTATCAGCCATATCTCGCAAGGATTTTCTCAAACCTCTTGCTCCATCATGATCAGCAAGCAGAAACAGAGAAGGCTGATTCAGTCAAAAGAAGACTCCAAGAGCTCGGAACCAGTGATGCTGCTGAGCAGGAAGTCTGGATTGAGGAAGAAGACACTGAAGCCGGTGCATTCTATAACTTCTCCATAGTCTAGAGGAAACAGCGGACTACAGTAGAAGAGTGTCCGTTAGTCCAAAAGCGTGTATGGACTGGACCTAGTATCGACCATAGCGATTATATCTAAGAAAGCCTGACGTCGTTCAGATAGAGGTCTGATTACCATGGTCGTTGAGATTGACGACGAAACCAAGGAGCAAGTCATGCAAGTCTTCGAGGCTTTGAATCATGACGTCACTCTGCACGTATTCATTGAGGGAAAGAAGTGTCTCTACTGCAACGACGTGAGAAGTATGGCAGAGCAGATAGCAGATCTTTCAGACAAGATCAGTGTTGCCATACATGAAGACACGCTCGGCAAGGGGAAGGCCGAGGAATTCGGTGTGGAACGAGTCCCTGCAACCGTAGTTCACGGAGCAGAAGAGTACAAGGTACGCTTCTACGGTATCGCGGCAGGTCATGAATTCGGCGCACTCATAGGTACGATTGTCGATGTTTCTGCCGGAATCTCACAGCTACCTCCGGACATAATAGAGGACATCAAGGCAGTTGACAAGCCAGTACACATCCAAGTGTTCACAACACCTCAGTGTCCGTACTGTCCTGGTATGGTTAGGTTGGCAAACCAAGCGGCCGTTCTCAACCCATTGATTTCGTCAGACATGGTTGAAAGCCTGGAGTTCAGGGAGCTCACTGAGAAGTATCAGGTCTTCGGAGTGCCCAAGACGGTGCTGAATGACACAGTATCAGTCGAGGGACTGACTCCTCCAGAGATGTTCATCGAGAAGCTGTACGAGGCTGCTGACCAGTAGCGGCTCCACCAACGGGCGGAGATGGGAGACTATGGAGAAGCAATCATTCGTCATTATGCTGCGTCCAGCTCCCGCATACGGTGAGGACGGAACAGAGGAAATAATCAGCCAGCACTTCAAGTACCTTCAGAGTCTTCAAGCATCAGGAGAACTCCGAATGGCCGGACTATTCAACGATGTTCTGATAGGTCTGGCACTAGTTGATTGTGCGTCCCGCGAGAGAGCTGAAGAGATAGCCAAGAACGATCCCGCGGTCAAGGCCAAGGTGTTCCACGCTGAGATCTATCCGTGGAGAATCGCTCTTGAATCCGAATCGTGAAGCTTCCAGCTCGTCCTAACAAGTAAACACGAATTCCCGCTCGTTAACGTAACGGTAGGCTTGATACGCGGCGTGTACACCCTCCGCCACACCAGTTATTGCCTGCTTGAACTCAGTGTCCGCTACATCTCCCGCTGCGAACACACCTTCGACATTGGTTCGACTTGAGCGGTCAATTCTAATCTCACCCTTATCGTTGGTTTCGACTCCAAGCTTCTTGGCGAGTTCCGAGTAGGGGATTCCTCCGATTGCGATAAAGACACCATCCAGCTCAAGAATGTCAGAACCATTGTACGGCCTGTCCAGTTTAACCCCGGTTACTCGACTGTCACCCAGCACCTCAGCTACATTGGTTTCAGTTATGACCTCGATTCCAGAGCCAGCCTCGATTCGGCGGGCGTTGATAGGCTCGGGACGAATCTTGGCTTTTCGATATATCATGTACACCTTTGGACAGTACTTGGCCAGTAGCAGGGCCTCTTTTGCGGCACTGTCACTCCCTCCCACGACTGCTACAATCTTGTCCTTGAACAGAGGGGCATCACAAAGCGCACAATAGGAGACCCCCTTGTTCCGAAGCTCATCATGACCTGGTACCTCGAGTTCGCGTTCCTTCATCCCAGTAGCGAATAGAACTGTCTTGGCTAAGAAGGTCTTGTTGTTTGTCACCACATAGAAGAAGTTCTGGCTGTCACGAAAGATGTCTACAACAGTACCAGTTTCGATGGTCACAGGATAGTCGAGCGCGTGTTCTTTGAGTTTGTCTGATAGCTCCTTTCCGGTAAGTTGAATGAACCCCGGGTAGTTGGCCACATCATCTGTGAGTGTGATTGTGCCA
>LRSK01000045.1 GCA_001563325.1 Candidatus Thorarchaeota archaeon SMTZ1-83 | reverse complement strand
ATCTATTGCATGTTGCAGTACGAATGGCATCCAGATGCTGACAACTATCCCCACGACAACAAGAAGCGACACTGCCAAGAACAGAATCCGGTAGGCAAGAAGATATGCCCCATTCGCTTCATCAGCGTACTATCCGAGTAGGCGTAGGTCCGCTCCTCCTCGTCAGCAACCATTGGTCCGCTCATTCTCTGGAGCCTCCTGGTACTTCCGAGTGAGCCTCAACACCTGGGGCTGCAAGCTCCATTTCGGCGAGAGTATTGTGAATCTCTGAATAGAGCCCGCCTGATTCCAGCAGTTGCTCATGTGTGCCCTTTTCAACAATCTGTCCTCTTTCCATCATCACGATAAGATTCGCGTTTCGAATCGTGCTTAGTCTATGAGTTATGATGAAGGTGGTCCTGTCTTTCATAAGGTTCTCCAGAGCCTGTTGTATCATCATCTCTGTCTTGGCATCTACAGAGCTTGTGGAATCATCAAGGACGAGAATCTGAGGGTCGGCCAACAATGCTCTTGCTATTGCTATTCTCTGTTTCTGTCCTCCACTGAGTGTCACCCCCCGTTCACCAATGATACTATCGTATCCTTCATCCAAGCTCACAATGAAATCATGAATCATGGCCGCTTTGGCAGCGTTCTGGACCTCCTCGATAGTCGCATCAGGTCTTCCAAAGGCAATGTTCTCTCGGATGCTACCGGAGAACAAGAAGGGGTCTTGGTGAACCATCCCAATGCTTCTTCTCAAGTACTCGATTCGATATCGTCGCACATCGATTCCATCAACTGATACGCTTCCAGGCTCCTGAATGTGGTACTTGTTTCCCTCTATCTCAATTGCGCCATCAAATGCCTTGTAGACAGTGTCGCCTATCTTGACAGTGCCACTATTGCTCACACCATACGACCTTCCCTCGTAGGTGATGGTGCCACGGTCATCTACATCGTAGAACCTAGGGATGAGATTGATTAGACTGGTCTTACCAGATCCCGTTCCTCCTAGTAGTGCGACTACTTGGCCCGGTTTCACATGTAGATCGACGTCCCTGAGAATGAAATCTCCACCGCGATAGCTGAAGTACGCATTAGAAAAGTCTACTTGGCCCTTGACATCCACCACATCGACAGGGTACTCTGGGTTCATTATCTCGTCACGATGGTCGAGAATATAGAACGTTCTCTCACCTGATGCGGCTGCCCGTTGGTACATTCCAACTCCCCAAGAGAGAAATCTCCCGGGAAGGATTAGCATGCCAACGAGAGCCAAGAACCCAACGAAGACTCCAAATGAGAGGTCTCCCAGTAAGTAAGTGAAACCTCCGATGTAGATTAGCGCACCAGTTGCTATTCCAAACATTGCAGGCAGGAATGGACGGTACAAAGAGAGGAGCCTGAGTGCCTCCAGCCTGAGTTCATAGAAGCCACGATTCTCTCTCTCCACTCGGTCATATTCTCGTCCTGCAGCGGCAAAAGACTGTACCACCTTCATTCCGACGATGTTCTCAGCAAGAACAGAGCTTAGCGCACCGTATTGACTTCGAGCCTCATAGAATACCGGGCGAACTCTCTTGGCGAACACATAGACAAACCCTGCAGTCATGGGAATCAGAATGAGCATGTAGACGGTAAGTATAGGGCTGAGCGTCCACATGATGATGTAGGTCCCCACCATGGTTGCAACGCCGATGAATAAGACTCGATATCCCCAGAACAGAAACTCGCGTATTGTTGTCACATCTGTTGTGACTCTGGCGAGTAGTTGCCCCGTTTCATTCTCGTCGTAAAATGCCAAATCTTTCTCCATCAGAGAATCATAGAGATCATTCCTGAGGTCAAAGATTACGTGCTGCGCCATTAGGGCGGCAAGATATCGCCCAATCATATCGAATATCATGTACAACGTGATGAGCGCGAGATAGAGCGACGTGTAGGTGATGATCATGTCGTACTGGGCTGTTGGAATCACAGAGTCGATTATCTCAACCAGTACTAGCGGTGTCAAGACGTTGAATAGAGTACCCACTCCGGCTGCTGCGAGAAAGCCAATGAAGTGGCCCCTATGCTTGAGGGCGTATGAAGTGAGTCTTGACACGTAGCCCATGCTTGATGCCCACCGGACCCAACTGCCTAATTATGATAAGAGTTCCGCAGTCTGCACGCTAATGCTTGGCCACGGCATTGTAGTTCTTGTAATCACCTACAGCAACTCTCAGCCAGCTTGCGTCCCAGCTCTCTACATGCTTCAAGCGCATCATCATCAGGAAAGTCTTTGACTCTGAGAGGCTTGTCCACAAGACTCCCTCCAAGAGCCTCCATTTGGTTTCCGATGAAGTCGGGAGCCTCTCCGCTCCAACCATATGAGCCGAACGCGGCGGAAGGTATGCCATCTATTTTGCCCATCTCTGCCAGAATCTGCCTCACCTTCGGAAGTGGCCTCTTCATCCTAGTTGAACTCCCTATCGCAACTGCGCACGCATCACCAACAGCCCGGAAACCGGCCGCATCAATCAATTCACACTCGCTATTGCTAGACAGGACTCCCTCGCAGATCGCATCCGCCATGGCTTTTGTGCGTCCCCTTGTACTCTCATAGACGACCAGAACTCTCATCTTGCCCATTCAGTAGCGCATGCAATCCCAAGAAAAGCATTCGGGATTGACCATTGAACCGCAAGGAAGACTCACGCATCTATGACTTCATATGGTGGTCCTGTGCTCGTTTCTCACGTGATTCCTTGAACCCCACACGGAAGATCCAGGAAAAGGTCACAGCGGTCTGCAAGCTACTGATTCAAGAGTACGGCCATGTCATAGTCGAACGAGCTTTGGATCCCATCGGCGAGCTTGTGTTCACAATCCTCTCCCAGAACACAGCTGACGTGAACACAAAACGAGCATTCGGTGCTCTTCGTTCTAGGTACGCGACCTGGGATGATGTCCTTGTCGCAGCTGATGATGAGCTTGCCGGAGTCATTAGGTCCTCTGGCCCGTTCCGCGTAAAGGCCAAGCGCATCAAAGCTGCTCTGTCCGAGATCAAAAGACGAACCGGCCGACTAGATCTCTCACTACTGGCTGAAATGGAAACGCAAGACGCCATGAACTGGCTGACGACTCTTTATGGGGTCGGTCCGAAGACTGCAGCAATCGTCTTGCTATTCTGCTTCGAGAAGCCAGTTCTACCTGTCGATACTCACGTGTGGCGCGTCAGCAAACGTCTGGGCTTGGTGCCCAGCAATGCATCCAGAGAATCCACTCAAAACCTACTTGAAGATAACGTGCCCGAGTACTGTGTTTACTCCATGAATCATAACCTCATAAGACATGGACGAACTCTTTGCAGGGCGCAGAAGCCTCATTGCAGGGAGTGTTTTCTCGCTGGTCACTGCGACTATTATTCGAATCTGCAAGACAGATGAATATCACTTCCTTCCCAACTATTCGTTTGTGCGGTTCATCTTCCACTAACTACAAAAGGAAACTGCATGATTTTCTAAGCTGTATGTCGATACTAACTAGATTGGAGCGACACTAACTCTTGCAAGCAGCCTTCAACCCAGCCACACTGTTCCTAATAGGTGCGGCATTAGTCCTTGCCTTCATCGGCGCAAGAGTGATGAAGAGGTTTGGAATTCCCCAGATTCTTGGATTCATGACCGCAGGGCTCGTCCTGGGAGTGACAGGTATATTTGATCAGGCCACAAGACATGCACTCTTTCCTCTTGTTGACCTTGCACTTGGTCTGATTGGCTACAACATTGGGGTCGAATTGCGAAAGGAAGTCTTCAGTGGACAGACCAAAAGAATGTCTATCATTCTACTGACCGAGTCAATCTTGACCTTCGCTGTTGTGACGTTTCTAACCAACCTTGTGATAGGACAGCTTCACATTGCGATTGTCTTTGGAGCTTTGGCCAGTGCCACTGATCCTGCTTCCACCGTCATGGTGATCTGGGAACGGAAATGCAAGGGGAATCTCACTGACACCTTAATGTTTGTCCTAGCCATGGATGATGTAATCGCCATTCTACTAGCGGATGTATCAATATCCATTGCAGTTCTGTTCTATTCAGCTCCTGGAGCAATAACCGCACTGGACGTGGTCATTGTTTCGGCCTATGAGATAGCTGCTTCTTCTGCAGCTGGAGGCATTCTCGGAGCAGCAATGGTGTACTTCATCAATCGTGAAGATGACAGAACACAGCTTCTTGAATTTGAGCTGGGCGTCATCATACTGCTTGTAGGTCTAATGTCCTATCTACACCTTAGCTCGATTCTCTCTTGCATGGTCTTTGGATTCATAGTTGGGAACTACGTGCATCCTGACAAAGACCCAGTCAGTCACACGCTCCATGTGGTCATGTCACCGATAGTGATGATCTTCTTTGTCATTGTTGGCGCTTCAATCGATTTATCTGTCGTAGCCAATGCTACAGTTATTCTCCTAGCAGCCCTCTATGTCATGGGACGCACATTTTCCAAGTACTTTGGTGCTTACGGAGGGGCAAGGATTACAGATACGCCGCCTTTGACGACTCGATACCTGGGTCTTTGCCTAATGTCACAGGCCGGTGTAGCAGTGGGTCTCTCTCTGGTAGTCGAACAGAGTCTCATCAGTATAGGACAGGCTGATGCAGTCTATTATGGTGTGCTTATCCTGAATGTACTAGTGCTCACAACCATTATTCTACAAATCTTCGGTCCCATTGCAGCCAGCGAAGGGCTGAAACGTGCAGGTGAGTACCCGGAGGACGCCTTTGTTTCTGGTGAAGAGCCTCCATTTGGGACCACCCTACGGCTTGACTCTCGTGTAGAAATCGACAATCACGATAATGCGTCAGATTGGCCCCCGCCCGAACCTCCCGAGGATGAGAATGGCACGTGATTCTTATCAGAGGCGAGTTACACCAATCGCCTATGAGTGAAGACAGATGTATTAGAGATGAACCGTGGCATGTGGAATGCTGTGTCAAGAGTCAGACTGGCCATTGTGCAGCCGGACACAAAGAAGGTGATGAGATTCTATTCACTGAACAAGAGGTCAAGGGCAGAATCTGCATTAGTGCCTTGTATTCGATGGTGCCGAAGGTATATGCCATGATTTACAATGCGCGATTCCCTTGGCTCAAGGACCAGTGTGTAGCAACTCATACGTGTCCGGATGGACTTAACCCTGTCACGTTTGAACTCGTACGGAGAAACCCAGTTCGAGAGTGAATCCTACGCCCTAGATAGCCTAGGTTTTCGGCGGAGTCAGGAGTGGAGAAAGGCTTGCCAGTACATGACATAGCCTGCAAGTCCAAGTAAGAATGTGACTGCCCATAGAGTCAGTATCAGAATCATCACTGGGCGTGTTCGTTTCAGAAGTCTAAGTGGCCTCTCTCTCCTGACCAGAAACACGACTGCTACTATGAAACCAAGGGCTATCAGAATAATCCCGAGAGTGTCATGCAGAATCTGTAACCAGTTCCCCGCAGGATCAGCAAATAGATTCATCATTGCAGCTCTGTTCATCATCCATGCCCCACTGTCACCGAGTGTATCAAGATGATGGATTAGACGACCCAGTGGTGAAGTGAGAACTCGAGCCTTCGTATACCGTAGAGCCAGCCAATCAGAAGCACTCTATATTTGCTCTCAGTATTTGAAGGCATCCACGTCCCATAAGACATATGTCAGAGGTCTTCAATCGGGGGTTCTTTGGGGTACTCCTCGTCAGTTTCTTCCATGAGTGGAGCTAGTGCACCTTTCATGTCCTCAAGGACTGCGTCTTCCTCTGGACGATTTGTCATAATTGTGACAATGCGGCCATACCAGCCACAATCAAGACAATAGTAGGCCGGCTGAAAACTCCCTAGGAAGCCTAGGTCATGATACGAAGTGAGGTCAATCACTCTTGGACTCTTGCAGATTGGGCAGATTACGATATCGGCGTCAACTCCCCTCCTCTTCAGCTCATCAAGCGCCTCTTTCACCATCTTCAGCCGCTTGAGTTCCCGAAGTTCCTTCCGTGATAGATGTCCAATACTCTGCTTTTCCAAGTGCTATGCCTCGCAAGATGGCCACCTGTTTTGGGGCATATACACGTTTTGTTCGCATCATGCTTGTACTGGGTGTTCTTCAAGTGAATGGGTTGCCAATGGTTAAATCGGGTTCTCATCCACATCTTAGTGATGAAAATGCACCTGACCGAGTTAGTCAGAAGTCTAGCAAAACGCACCCGTGTTTGGCGTGAGAATGCAGTCAAGGCGCTGAATGAAGCAGGATGCAACGATCTGCACTATCGACCGGATTCTGGAATGTCATCCCTTGGATGGATTCTGGCCCATCAGGCCGCTGTGTACGACTACACCCTTAATGTCCTAATCAGAAGCCAATCAGCCAAGAAACCTGACCTCTTGGACCTCTATGCCCCAGGTACCGACGGTGCTTGGGAGGGCACATCACGTCAAGAGATTGAGGACTACTACGATTCAGGTGAACGTGATTTCCTGGCCTGGGTTGAGAATGCCAAGGTGAGTGATTTCGCACGTGTGCTGAAGGGCGATTGCATTCCAAAGCTATTCCGCAGAATGCGTGTCGTTGATGTCATCGCCAATGCCTTTGTTCATCTGAACCACCACAATGGGCATCTCAGTGCAATCAATGGTGACTGGCGTCGACGGCAAAGGAAGTGACTTCTTAAGCAGGACTACTGATGTCAGGACGGTCGTGGGAATGAGCCGTCTGGTGAGATGGAGCTGGCACATCGATGTGGCCCTTGTTATCATTTCAGTGATAGTGCTGCTTGCGTCTGTTTGGGTCTGGCTGGCCGCTCTGCCCATACCGCGAGAAACCATCTTCCTTGCTACTACAATAGCACTAATCATCTCTGTCATACTTGTTATCAATGTTGCAGTTCTTGTTGTCCTGAGATTGCAGCGAAGGGTTGCTCATCTCGAGGAAATGATGAAGCGTGATCAAGAGGTCGGGCCTATTCCAAAGACCAAAACAGCTGTAGTTGTGACACTCTCTAACACTGAACGACGAATCATCAACCAGCTAGAAGCGGCCGGAGGAACCATGACGCAGAACGAGCTCCGTCGCCTGACAGGCCTTAGCAAATCCACTCTGAGCGTGAATCTGTCGGGTCTCGAGAGAAAATCTTTGATTAGCCGCGAAACCGAGGGACGTACAAAGACAGTTCATTTGATAAGAAAGGTCGAACGCTAATCTATGAACCGATTAAGAACGATTCGGGGCTCTATCACTCCCCTTATGCGGACTAGAAAGAGCATTTGGAGAGGTTACCATATCGAATTGAACGGTTCATGGAGAACTCCTATTACTACTTGTTACTCTCTCTCTGTGAATCATTGACTTGAGGATTAGACAATGGGCGTCGCGAATCTACAGGCCTTGTCTTTTGGAGTTCTCGTGAGTCTGACAATAGTGAGTCTCCTCCCTGCCGCCGCGCTAGCAGCTCAGACCGACCCCTACAAGCCAACACAGGTCGCGGCACGGAGATGCTTGATGGTGTCTATGTAGCCTACCAATGGTGGAGTGACTCAGGTTCAGAGAAAGGAGGACGCACTGGTCCACTGTTTCCAGTGGAGCCAGTAAAGCCAGTCACAGAGATAACAAACTACCCCGTTGAGAGGGTTGACATAGTTGACTACCCATATTTCCCGCTTCTCTATGTTGAAGACACCTATGGTAATCCATACTGGATTCTTGAGGAAACCAAGTATTCATACTCATTCAGTTGGTCCTTCTCGAACCTACTCGTTACCATACTTCTAGACCCTGACGGCTCATACATGAAATGGCTATCTGAAATCAGATGGTTTGATACTCCAGAACTTGTCGATATGTGGGGCTTCTTCTGGGGTCCCGATGAGGGTGCCCTTACTGGTGATGAGGTATTCATCTTCTCATCTTTCTCTCTCTCAGAGTACAACTCGAGCTATTACTACAAGTCTAACTACACTTGGTTCGATGAGTCTAACAGTGAAGTCGATCCAAACACAGTGATTCCCAACCTCGCAGAGGGGTACTCTTGGGCCGCGTGGATGAACCAATCGTACGAGTACGACTACGACTGGTCCTTCACGGGTTACGGTTTCGATGTCAATGAGATGTTCTCTTCAGATACGGAAACCCAGTGGATGAACCATTACTTCTCAGGAATGACATCTTTCAATGATACGAATGGAAATGGAATCATGGACATCGTCTACGAGAGAATCGGCTACGACTATGATGATGATGGAGCAGCGGACTGGTACTACTATGAGAAGGATGAGTCGGCGTCTGAGGACGTCTATGATTTCTATGCTGAGGATGCAGAATTGGGAGATGTTGTGTTCCCCGTACTGAATTCCAATGGGGAAATCGAATGGAGTGCAGAGATTATCAACATCGAGGGAAACCTTGCAACTTCGTACCCACAACCTATTTGGTTCTGTGGCCTGATAGGTGCCGAGGCAAGGCCAGAAGAGCCTGTGGAGCCTGAGATGGTCCCTGTTGAGGTCGACCGGCTCGAGATGGTATACCGTTTCAAAGTGACAGAAGATGCTGCGGTGTTGAAGATAGACCAGCACATAGGTGAGTTCAATGATCCAGTCACTAGTGCTGTACCCTCCGAAGTCAATGGTCTAGGCCTTGCTGCCAAGTACTGGAGCTCATTCTCAAGTTACTCCATCAAGGGTGAACTAGCTGATGGTACGGATGTAGCGACCACCATGGTCGAGTCCGGAGAAACCACTGATGGAACCTTACGGTTTGTCGAGAACTTAGACGTCAGAACGGCGGTGGACTTCGGAGGCACCTACGTCTGGGGCCGCGATGGAATGATCTATGAAGTAGGAACCGCCATTATCCCGACCTACTACTATATACTCCCTATACTTCCGATGGAGTATGGAGTTCCATCTGCTGATCTTGCATACAGTCCTTCATACTGGTCATCACAGACTTACTACTACTGTTCATGCTACGCCAACTGGGACGGCTTCTCAATAACACACGACCCAATCTTCTCCGTGTTTCCACTGACCGCTCCGGGATCAATGACCCGACTCATAGACGGACTCGTCAACTCGGCCGTGCTGTTGAGTGTCGTGGGTGTCGCTTCCATTCTTGTCGTCTGTGTAAGGGTCAACAAGGAGCGCAGATCAATCTAGGAGCGGGATCATCCCGCTCCCCCATCTTTCTTGGCTCGCCTTCTCCGATAACTTCTACAGTCACTTTTCCTCACCAGGTAGTCGACACAGGTTTCTGCACAACATCAATAAGCACCTCGCATCGGTACCAGAGTGAGGAAGGACAATTGCCGAACAACGATGAAGACTCTCCCTTCGGCGTACTCATCCCAATTGCCATATTGGTCATTGTCTGGGTATATACCGGCGTAGTCTGGATTCTGATACCCGTTGGCATACTGGTCATCGTGTTCTTCTCTGAAGCCGCAGAACGTCGCCACATTGAATCTCGAAGGCGTGAGATTGACCATTGGAAAGCGCCTGAGCCGGGAAGTCAGACCTCTGGATACGTTCCTGAGAGAGCTCCGGTGGACACCAAACCCATCTACGATAGAAAGAAGCGCAAGGATGAAGGTGTTGCCTTTGGAACGCTAATCCCCATCTTCATCATCGGCTGGCTTTATGTCTACACCAACTCCTGGGTGTTCTTGATTCCCTTGGTGGTCCTTGTCTTCTCGTTCCTTAGCAGCATTGGGAACAGCAGAAGGGGAAGTTCCGAGGTTAGAGATGAGATACAAAGAGGGGATGCTCGTACAATTGAAGAGATTGCTGATAGAACCGGCATGCCAGAGGAACGCGTGAGAAGGCACATTGTTAGGGACAAGCGAAGCGGCACCTCAGATGTATGGTTTGATCCGTCAACGGGGGAAACAGTCCCCTCTCCAATCAGAGTAGTTGAGCCCGAACCCAGCGTGTCTACGTTAGGATGCAAGTACTGTGGCTTTGCGCTTAAGTCCGAGGATCGATTCTGTCCCTTCTGTGGAGCTCCCGTCAGGGCCGAATGAGGTGACTTTCGAACTGCGCGAGAACCAGAACCGCTCGCAGACATGTTCAACAGAATCCTTCTGTTTCACCGTTCCAGGTCAGGTGCCTAGAATGGACGCTAGAAGAGTTGCCATATTCATCTTCCCGGGAGTGGAGGAACCAGATTTCGTCGGTGTTTGCGAAGTCCTGGCCAGCACACGTGATATGATAGATCAGAATGAGATTCACGTCGATGTTCCACTGGAGGTGGAGGATGTCGCCACACATGACCTCATTGAATGCGCCAACGGATTGCTCGTCCATCCGCATGGAGTGACGGACAACCTTCAGTCATACGAACTTGTGGTAATGCCCGGAGGTAGAGGAGTAAGGGCCCTCATGAAGGACTCTAACTTTCTTACCAACCTTTTTGATTTTGCCAAGAAGAACGCATGACTAGTATGCAGCGGTGCATTCGTTCTGGCTGCTGCAGGAACCTTGGAGGGGAGGAGGGCAACGACCCATGCCAACTATTCTGATGAACTCGGACAGTTCTGTGAGTTTGTTCACGAGAGAGTGGTTGAGGATGAAGATGTGATAGCCACTGTCGGTCTGACTTCATCACTTGCTTTTGGACTCAAGCTTCTGCAGATGATTTATGATGACCACATAGTAGAACACGTCGCGGATCAACTAGAGATTCCAGATGCTCTGAATCCGCTGAGCAACTGATAAGTATAAATCACACCTAGTCCACACTTCCAGGCACGTTATATAGGAGAGGTGCTGGAATGTCGACTGACGAGCAGATTCTTGAGCAGCTTACAGAGATTCGAAAACTACTGACGCCTCCTGAACCATCCCCGCCTCCTGAAGGCTTCATCAACGAGTTCACAACGTTCCTGTCGAAGTACAAGGTTCTTGGACTTGCCGTGGCCTTCATCTTGGGTCTATACCTAGGTATGTTAGTGCAGGCGCTGGTTGGCGACTTGATTATGCCGATGATTACAATGTTCATTCCGGATGTGGCATGGGAGGAGATTGTTGTGGGCCCCTTCATGGTTGGACACTTTGTCGGCGAGCTAATCACGTTCATAATCATCGCCTTTGTAGTGTTCCTAATCGTGAAGTTTGCAGCGCGAATTGGTATTGATTAACATCGACGCAGGTTTCGTGACTATAATAGAGGCGCAGAAGGAATCACCTTTTAGGCCGAATGCCGTGCGGCTGATTCAGGAGCAGAAAGCAATGTCAAAGAGATATCGAATTGTAGCCCGTGTGTCTGAGCTTAGAAGCGAACCACACTCGAAACCTTGTGGCTACTACAAGGTTGGTGATGAGTTTGATCTCACAAAGGATGAAGAGAGAGCCAAAGTCTGCAGGTGGGCATACAACTCAATGTTCCCATTTCTCTCAG
>LRSK01000044.1 GCA_001563325.1 Candidatus Thorarchaeota archaeon SMTZ1-83 | reverse complement strand
TCGAAGGCCCTTTGATATTTGAGATGCCGTACGAGGATGCAATCGAATCACTGAACACTATTAACAGTCTCGTACCAGAGGCTCTGCAATAACCCCCTCTCAATGTCACAAGCTTTTTATCCCTAACAGAATCCTAACGCTTCGCCGGACTCCCGGGCCCGTCGCATAGCCTGGTTGCCAGAGGCCCTGCAGTAGTCTTGTTCAAATGGAAGCGCAATAACCAGGCTCAGACCTGTTTCTAGTAGGAGAATGAAACTCAACTCCAGGAAACCCATGCGTTCCGCCCTTCCCCTGCAAGTGTCGCCACCTTCTGAAATCCTAGGGACTCCAGAATTAACAAGGGCTTTGTCTACGTTCATCGGAATGGCATTCCTCCTGCAGTCCTAGCTTCTTTCTCCTGTCGAGTGCTGGAAGTATCATCTCCAGTGACAGAGAGAGTTTCCGCATCTCTTGCCACGGCGGGGTCTTCATCACTCATCCTAGATTCGTCACCGAAGCTTGGAAGGCTCGTTTGAGCATGGTGAACAGCCGCGGACTCCCCAAAGTCTGATACATGACCCTTTGAGGGGAGTAAGGACCTCCGTCGAGAAGAGCGAGTCTTCCCTCTGGTCTTTGGTCGTGAACGCTTCCCTGCCCTCTGGACAGAGTCAGCCCACTTACCTAGCCCTCTCACTCCGTGCAATGACTTTGTGAGCGTGATTAGTCGTCCGGCGATGTTGATGGCTCCGTTCCTGTCGGCATTGGTCCTTTGGCCACATGTTGGGCACACAAAGTAATCCTGCTTAGGTCTCCTTCCCTTGTTTCCGCACTTCCAACACATGATGGATGTCCAGTTCTCAGGGACCTCTTTGAATCTAGAATCTCTGCCTTCCACAGTCCATCCCAGCTGCGCTAGCTGATGTTTCAGGCTCTCAGTTGTCCTAGCAAAGGCCCACCTGTGAATCGCTCCTCTAAACTCTCGACCCTTGTAGTCGCCACGGCGGGCACGCATCCTAATATTCTTGAGTCGCCCGATGGCAACGTACAGAGTATACTTCTCAGACAAGCTCGTGATGTGGTCCACGATGTGTTTTACAAGGACTCGGTCATATTCCTTGGCAATTCTCCTGCGCTTGTCCCTAAGTACCCTCAGCTCAAGTGCAAGCTTATCATACTGTTGTCCGCTTTAGCATGATTGAGGAACTGGAAGACACTGAAACGGACACAAGAGATGTTGAGGACGAAGCTGCGCTTGTTGGACCTGAGCTGAAACTAGTGGGTGTGCATGCCAATCATTCAGTGAGAAGGAGAACGCTGGATGTGGTAGCTCTGTTGTCAAACGTTGAAGATGAAGAAGATGTCTATGACATCACAGTATTGAGCATCTCTAGTGAGATAGCCAAGGTCCAGGCAATCGCCTACGAAACCGTATATGAACAAGCAAAGGCGAGTCTAAGAAACAGAAGAGTCAGCGAAGTGGTGGTAAGCAAGTTGGCCGAAGAGGCATGCAAGGCACTTGAGGAAGAGAGTGTGGTCATTGCGTACGAGTAGTCAATGGGACATGATGACCCACTCATGTTGAAATGACACAATCCCATAACCTTCGGGATTGGTGGTGGGCCCGGGGAGATTTGAACTCCCGACCCCCGCCTAACTAAGTGAAAGAGGCCGAACCTCAGTCTTGTATCAGAGCGGTGCTATAACCAGGCTAAGCCACGGGCCCAGAATGCTTGCGAAGTCCGTGTGTTCTCGAATCTGATAAAAAGGTTGTGAACACAAATCTTGTCAAGTCTGTTGGTGAATGTGTGACTCGTTTAATTGGCCTTCTCGCAGAATGTAATCGAGGTGTTTTATACCTTGATGTAGAAGCTCACTATCAAAGGCATGTGCTACCGATGAAAGCGTGCCTTTCATGTTTCGGAGATTATTCTACATCTGGAAACTAATCCTCTTCAGATGGCTCACAATTCGATTGCTGCTGGAAACGGAAAAGGCATATGACATCAAGACCATACTGTCTGCAGTTGTGTGTGGAAGGGACTGTATTGACCAGTGAAACGGACTCTCTAACCAAGTATCTCATCGCCATAGGTGCCGCAGGTTTCACTCTCGCAGGCGTGGTCAACCTAGTCCTTCTTGGCAATGGTTTTCCGCTTAGACTTGATACAAGACATGTGTTTTCATCAGGAGCTCGTCATTTTGAGCTCTACTTCTCACAGACAGCTATCACTACTCAGGGTATCGTAACGATAGTGACCTCTGTCCTAGTCAGCCTCGGTTTCATTGGGCATTGGCGACGCTACAGTAGATCCATGTCATTGGCGACTTCTTTTGCCTTCCTGCTATTATTCTTGTTTGCAGTCACTTGGATGTATTACTTTCCACCCCTGCGTCTTGTACACGGACTCCTATCTAACTGGCTTCTATTCGAGCAGTATTGGAGTCTGGGCACTCTTGTGATGATATTTGCATTGATGCTTTCAGCACCAACCTTTGCTTCAGAAACAGGTTCTGCCCAATGGAGATTCCGGTTACGCACAGTTGGATTGGCATTGGTCGGCTTTGCTTGGATTGGATTCACACTCTATGTGCTGATTCCATCTATTGACCGAGTCCCTGCGACAATATGCTTGTTGGGTTTCGCCTATCTCTTTGCGGGCTTCTATCTTGAAGAAACCTACAGGACTCAGCTATCTCAGAGCCCCACGCGACACGAGTAGGCCATCTATGGATATGGATAGTCTATCTGGATTTGAACATTACACCATTCAGCCGTCAGGTCCCAATCCTGAAGCCAAGCGTCAGAGCGTCCAAAAGCGATATGATAGCTAGCAGCTTGGAAGCCCTGAGGCAATTCAAATGTGATGTGACGGTACGCCCAGTCAGTACCATCATAGTAGTCTAGGATGCGATGATGGTAGTCAAGTCGCCACGTGAACCTACCGAAGTAATATAGAATGTAGACTTCCAGAAATCTGCGACCTTCCTGAAGAGACTCCCAGAAGGAGTCATCTTGTCTGAACCAGCCTGAAACTGAGATTGTGACGCCTTCGTACAAGGGTACATAGGTATCGGAAGAATAGCCGAAGAAGACGTAATTGTAGTCAGAGCTACCAATTGTGTCTACGCGAAAAGTGGGCCCCATATAGGCGGGCGATGCGAGTGAAGAACCCTCACGAACGTACTTGCCCGTCGGTATAGTCTTCCCATCCCAGTTGCCGTAGGAGTACACTTCGACATCTGCCCACTCTGCAGTCAATTGCCAATCAGATATCCATCCGTTTCCACGTCCGAAGGCCAATCTAACTAGGCCCCACTCTGGAGAACATGTGATCGTTGTATCAACGTAGACCCAGTCGGTGCCATCATCGTGGTCGAGGATATAGTCAGTCTTCAGAATCTGCTCACTATCCACTGATAGTACGTAGGCTCTCAGGAATCTGCGTCCAGGTCGGAGATACTCCGGAAAGGTGTCGTACTGTCTAAACCATCCCTTGATATGAATCCCGTCTGATCGCGCGAACACGGTTCCTTCTCGAGAAGCACAATACCCGAAGAACTGATATCCATAATGCCAACTTCCAACTGTGTCTATGTGATGACTGGGACCGTGTGGACCGGTGAAGTCATAGAAGTTGTAGTACTTCCCATCAGGCACTGTCTTTCCAATGTAGATGTCTGGAGATATCTTGTAATCCAGCGCGGTCTTAAGAGCAAGATAAACATTGATTAAGCCCGCTCCCGTTGCATCATCAAATCCCACCGTGGCATTATCCCCACTGGCACTCTGACCTGCAATCACATCTGTACATGTGGTCATTGCTACGTGCTTGAATCTCCCGACATTCATCCAAGGCTCAACGCCCTTCAAGAGTGCCGCAAGCCCGGCGACAGCAGGGGCAGCAGACGATGTCCCGCTAGCAACAGCCCATCCATCAGATTCTGAGGTTTCATCACCTGCCATCGACTGGCCCAAGTCCATGGCTGAATTTGGCTCCGTCGGCATCTCAATGAGGATGCCGGAGGGCTCCATACCTACAATCCCACATACGTCAGGTACCTTGCGACCGTGAAATACATCCTCCTTACCACTGGAGGCGTAATCGGAGGCTTGCAGGACACCGGAGTCATCAGCGTAGACGCCACCTACAGAAACAACGCAAGGCTCGCTTCCCGGCCAACCATGTGCAGGCCCATTTCCGGCTGCGAAAACCACAATGATTCCCTGTTCAGCAGCTTGGCGAATGAGTGACTGAAGCTCAGGGACCTGCGGAATAGTTCCCGTATTCCAGCCCCAACTACACGAAACCACATCTGGATGAATCTCATCCAGTACCAAGTTGAAAGCTTCAACTACGTCGGTATCCGAAACAACACTAAGATCAATTCCCGGAGCAACAGCAAGTAGATTGGAGATTATTGCGGTCCCATGTCCTTCAAAGTCGTCCTCTGGAGAGTGTCCGTCAGTTGAATAAGAAGTGTACCTGGATTCAAGTAACGAGTAGTAGTATTCCTCATAGAAAGGATGGTATCTGAGTGTTGTTGGGTACTCACCGCTCCTTGAAAAACCAGAATCTATGACTGTGACCTCAACGCCATCACCGTCCACGTTGAAGTACTCCTGTGCAACATCTGCTTCAATTAGACTTTCCACGCTGTCATCAGCATCCATGTCGTCAATGGCCTCGTTGTTGGGTGCAAGATGGTAATACGACACATCAGGTGGGTTCCATCCTGAGGGCCAAGACAGTTTTGGTGGTACTCTTAGACTAACACTCGTGAAGAGTTCAGCGGCGAACTCCGGAATGTGGATGGACCCCTTTGGTACGACAAGAGGCGAGGTATCGTACGTGACTTCGATGCCTGCGGAAAAGGCCGCAGCAAAGGAAGATAGGGAACCACTAAGGGAAAGACTCGCGTAGAATCCTTGTTGATAGTCTGCATAAAGGAGGTTGCTGTGGAACACGTTGAACCCAGCCTTGCGAAAACCCTCACTAGTCTGTATCATGTGCTGCAACATCGGCTGCCTAAAGAGAAAGATGAGGCGATAGAATCGCCTCTGGTTCGTACTAATAGATTGGTCCGTAAATCCAGACCTTCACGTTCTTGATATACCACCCGTCATTGATGTCGTTGACACTTTCGCCTCTGACTGTCCAATCTCTGAACCAAAACCTAAGTTGGTAACCTCGACAGTCAGACGCAGTAAGGTATCTAGTGATTGTGCTTCCAGAACTATAACCGGCGGGATTGAAGGCTTCCCAAAACAGAGACTTTCCAGTTCTGTCAACCTGAAGGCACATATCATCGTCGCCTTGTAGCACAACCGGCCAACCTGCCTTCTTGAAATAGAACTCAAACTTGACTTGCTCAACATAGTAAGGCGATGAGGGAATAGTTGCACTTACAAATTTCAGTTGAAGGTCTGGATACACTTCATCGCCTTCGTTTTGTTCCTTCGCGAGACCAGTGCCGGTGTTGTAGACGCCGGGACTACATGAGTCGTATGTTACTGTGACTTGCGTCCACTGTTTGGGAACGCTGCCAATACCAGCATCAGCCGTTTGTATCAGAAGTGGTGCAATGACACAAAGCGCCAAGATGCAAACTAACAAGAACCGATGTTTCATCATCATCTCGAATCTCTCCGAAAGGGAGCAACACAGAACCAAGCAAATGGTCCGTACACTATGAATAGCTGCGCCAGAGAGATTTAAGGTCCTACACTAGAAGAAGGCTACCTGAGAGGTGGAAAATAGACGCGAAGGTCCCTATCGCCCACTCTTCTTTGTCCCAGTGCTAATTCCTACGGCGACCATTCCCAATATTAGCAATATCACGAGTAGCAGCGTCTGGCGCACAGGATCAAATGGAACAAAGCGAATCTCATTGTGCTCCCATTGAACAGTCACACTTGTGATGGAATCAGTGTTGTCAAAGATGAAATAGTATATGCCTTCTCCTAGTCTGATGTCGTATGTGTGGTAGACAATATCGAACTGGTATTCATAGTTTTGGAAGTATGTTTCTCCGTCCGCAAACTCATTGAAGCCAGCAGTAGTCGTGACTATGAAAGTTATGTCAGTTCCAGTGGTGACTTCGACTGTGCCCGTGCACGTCGTCTCGTGATCTATACTGAAGACACTACTTCGATAACTCAAACCATCGACCGTAAAGACATCCGTGTGGGCCTGCGCCTCGACGGGGATTGCACCAATGCTGACCACAAGAATCATAGTCAAGAAGATTACGATAGAGGTTGTTCGCTTCATTATCATCATTGCAAAATCATCACACTACTAGATGTAGTCCATTCTACTTGGAGAATATTAGGGTCTCTTGTTTCTTAGATTGTCTGTAAATGCTTGGATATATTCTCACCTGAAAACACTCTGTGGAGAAGAATCGAGGAGGAAAGATACGTGTTTCGGAGCACGCGGCCATCTTACATCTGCATCTCTCCCTTACTGCAGATGCTTGAGCAATCCTATTGTGTTGACTACTCATGATGAGGCTTCGTTTCGTCCCGTCGCGCTGTCCGGTTCATTGACCAACCCAAATACGCCGGATACGCGAACACCAAGTTTACCCCAAGTAGGATGAATAGAAGAATCAACGGTGGGACGAGGGGCCCCCCAGGGTTCTGAGTAAATGTCCTGACTGCCATTAGTCCAACAATGCTTGTCATTGCAAAGACAACAACTGAGATCAAGAGGAATCTACGATAGTCCCCTGCAGCACTACATCTGAGCGAACAGTAGATGCCGCTCTTGCCGCTCCACGAAGCACTCACTTTTGTGTTTCCACACCATTCACAACGATGACCTGTGTCGCCGTACTGTCCTTGTCTAGGGTATAGTTGAGTGTCTGGCATATCGCCAATGAATACTGTGTCACTCCTTCGCCGTAAAGTCCATCCAACATATGCTGCATAGAGTGACCCAATGCTGGATCCAGAGATTAACAGTACAATGATTAAGGCGAAACCGGGCGCGAGAGGGCTCGTTGTTCCGTAGGGAGTTGCCCCCACCAAGATGATCTCGTACACTACCTGAGGGAACAGGAGAATCGCTAGGAAGAACGGTGTCATCAAGATCGCGACGAGCAGAGAAGTTCGATACTCGGCCGCAGCAAGGCATCTGAATGAGCAATAAGAGAACCTAGTTCCACTCCAACGACTTCTTGTTTCGGGCTTGCCACACCAAGAGCACACCCTTCCATTTTGCGCTACTTGCTCAGAGCTGGCATGCTCCTCAAATGAATCTTCCAAACACTCTTCGCTCCTCGAACACTAACACGGGATAACTACGATTATTGAACCTAATAGAGTTTTCAGACTGTCTTCGAAGTGCTTTCGCCAAGCACGGTTGCCTCTGATATTCGCGATTAGTTTTATCTGTCATGAACGAGTCTAATCTGTTGGCGAGTGAAATGAATCTCAATCCATGCGGCCATCTCTGTAACGGCTGTCCCAGCTATTTGAGCAAAGGTGACCCAACATGCGCAGGATGCAAGGACTCAAGTGGAAATCCATGGTGGGGCACGTGCAAGGTCTTTGAGTGCACTGCGCGAAAGAACCTTGATCACTGTGGACTATGTGGACGATTTCCCTGTG
>LRSK01000043.1 GCA_001563325.1 Candidatus Thorarchaeota archaeon SMTZ1-83 | reverse complement strand
CAAGGGAATTCTTGGAGCGATTACAGCGGCGATGGATGGTACGAAATTACCGGAAACTCAGGCAGTGTAGATAGGTTTCCCTCGAGTCTTTAGAAGTACGAAGAGAGGGGATAGGTCTTGCCAAGAATACCAACCCGAGATGTGGCGCAATCCCGACTATATCGGAACCGCATCCTTGTGCTGGCTTCATAAATCGGACCGATTGTTAATGCGAGAGCACTTGACAGGCCCGCATGTTGGTACAATTTCCCAAACTGATTTTTCTTCACTTGCGGGGTTAGGATTGTTTTGCTCATTTATCTTCAAGGGCGATGCCATACAAAGCTATAGTAAGCGATTTCGCCATTTTCCTTGACTGTAGCAATGATGAATTTCTTCCTGACACTTGTTGCCAGACGCCCAGCTCTGACAATATCAAGTGGAACGACACCTTTCCTTTGAGGGATTACATGAATCAGAAATGGTGCATGGTCCTTACCTGGACCATGTTCATACACCGCAAAGTCTGTCCCGAACTTTAGGCCTGGACGGATAATGTAGCCCAGCTGACGCACCTGAGAATATACGAGATACCTATCGCGGAAATCGGGTGACTGTTTCTCACCTAGAGCCAGAATCTCCTCCAAGGCCAAAACATGGCTGTTAGGAGGATTATTGACCTGAAGACGTCCTGTATCAGTCAGGTATGCACACTCAATGAGAGAGAGCTCAAGGGGCTTATCGAACACTGGAGACTTTGGCTTCCTAATGCCCACAGGCTGACCAAAATATCCCTGGGCATAAAGGACCATGCCATGATTTGAATCCCAGACTATTGCTCTGTCGCCAATTAGCTCAGCAGAGGCCATATCAACGGGTTCTGACAAATGTTGCACCGGCTCTCATGTGTTAAGTGTAAGTGAAAGGCCACGGATTGTTATTGCTGCATCCTCACTTAGGTTTGCAATCTCTTCCAGAGTGTTGATGAAGTCACGAAATCGCAGAAGGATGGCCAGGTCTATCTTAAGAGGATAAACCAACGTCACTATTTTTCTCTGTAGGATGTCGATTTCCTTCTCGAGCCTGCAGATTTCCTGTGCTTTTGCTATCGACTCCTCGATGTTGATGGACAGGAATCTGACAGCTTCTTTCTGCTGCGTGATTTCTTCAGTAACGAGTTTACCAAGCTCAGCGATGCTTTTCTTCAGTTCATCTTCCGGGATCCATGAGTTGATTACTTCTGCAAGATGGTAGCAGGCGATTTCGGCACCATCAATCAGCTTGTCATTGTAATGGACCAAGCGTAATAGGTCCTCTCTCTGCATCAGGGAGTTGGCTTTTGATAGCTCATCAAGAATACTGCGCTTGAGGTCATCTCCCTTCTCCTCCAATTCAGTAATCTTCTTCAAATCCTCAGGGTCAACAGCCTTGTTCTCATCAAGCCAATCGACCATAGCACTCCTCACAATCTTGATTGCTGACAAAGCTAGTCGAAAGTGTTCTTCAAACATCTGAGTGAGTCGAGCGAGTTCAGAACTCATGAATCTGCCATTGTCCAAGACCATTATCTCGCATCCTACTTATGAGATGTGGTTCTCGCTTTGAGTTAGCCTTTTAATTGTTTAGTACCAAGCCCGACGAGAGCGGGCTATCTTATGGAACCATGGCAGATAATTGTGGCTTTGATTCAGGGATTGGTTGAATGGCTACCAATCAGCAGTGAGGGGCAAGTTGTACTATTTGCTTATAATATAGGCTCTGTTCCGCAAAGCGAAATAGTCAGCTTAGTTGCTTGGTTGCATCTAGGCACGGCACTTGCAGTCATAGCACGTTATCCAAGAGTCATCCTTGAGGTCCTGACTCTTAAGGACCGAACACTCTTCAGATTGCTACTAATAGCCACTGTCAGCACTGCTGTGACTGCAATTCCACTATATCTATTCCTTAAGGAGAGTTTCTTAGTTATTCATGGAGAAATCCTGAACATTATTGTGGGTGCCCTTCTGCTAGTAACTGCCATTGCCCTTTACTTGCCTTCACGAGA
This sequence comes from Candidatus Thorarchaeota archaeon SMTZ1-83, assembly GCA_001563325.1. Next base: position 5,577 of record LRSK01000043.1, on the reverse strand, counting down.
AACCACAGATTCTTCAGGACAGACTGATGACCCGGACATGCTTGAGGCAACTACGGCAGGTCTAGTTCAAGGCGTTGCTGTGCTTCCGGGTCTCAGTAGGTCTGGAGTGACCATATCTGCGCTTCTAATGCTAAGAGTTGACAGAGAGACCGCTTTCAGGTTCAGCTTTTTGATGAGTGTACCAGCTGTCATCGGCATTCTCATTGTGGAGGTTCTTACAGGAAACACGATTCCGCCATCAATTGCCCTGGTGGACTTTCTTTTGATGGAGATTATTGTCTTTATTACAGGTCTTCTATCAATGGAAACATTACTAAGATTGGCTCGACGTGTTAGTTTTTGGAAGCTTTGCCTCATCCTATCTCTTGCTGCTATTTCCTTTGGAGTGCCAGCTCTGCTCTAACTAGTCGGATCTTTTCTGAAACATTATGGCAATCGGTGCGTTAGCCTTCCGCCATTCTGCCAGCTTGCCTTGGTAGTCCAGAGGCACTGGATGTCTGCCATGGTTTCCAATCACAATGAAGAGGGTCCCAACCCTTGCCTGTTTGAGCAGAACCTTCACCCAGTTGTCAGTCCTTCGCACTATCTTTTCAAGGAGCGTCTTGGGCGGAGTTCGGTGCCCGTATTGAGCATAGAGGCTTTCGAAATCAAGGAAGTGTAGATAGAGGAGTTCTGTCTTGAAAATGTGTTTAGTAGACTCAACATACGTGGCCATATCGTCACGCTTGTGCACAGTGATCCCAGGATCAAATCCAAGAGCTTCTGTGTCATCCTCTCTGCATATTAGCTTGACAGACTTTCCGTGGTTGCGAGCAAGCTGCATCAGATGAAATCCAGCAGTGGGGCGAAGTAAAGATTTCATCAGAGGAATCGCGTAGGGGTCAGCTGTTTCTATTAGTGCTAGTGCCTCCAAGTTCTTAATCATCGCCTCGGGTTTATAGACCACTGCTTCAAACAATCCAAAGTTGTCGATGATAATAATGACAATTGCAGTGGGATTAAACTTCTCAAGCAACTCAGCGTTGGGCGAGGGCATTCCCGTTGGAATTTCGATGCCCATCAATTTGATGAGCGTGGAAGGAAATTCTAGTACCGATGTTCTTACTTGAGGGAATGACATTGATATATCCTCTCTATTACGCCATATTTGAGTTCTGTGTAATAAGACCCATTGTTTTACTTGAGTGCACGCAGGGCGCTTATACTTATGCCTGATGTTCTGGGACGCATGGAAGCATTAATAGAGTCACAGGAGCCAGAGCCGTCCGAGGTAGCGGAATGACAATCAGGGACATCGTCTACAATGATAGCATCAAATTCATCCTCTCAGGGGGAAAGGGTGGCGTTGGCAAGACAAGCTGCGCTGGAGCAATGGCGGTTCTTTCAGCAAGACATGGCTTTAGAACTCTGGTTATGTCAACAGACCCAGCCCACAGTCTAAGTGACAGCTTCGATCAGAATCTCTCAGGCGGAGAAATCATCGAGATTAAGGGAGTCAAAAACCTCTGGGGTATGGAGATTGACACCGAAAAGGGCATGCAGGAGTTTCAGACGTCAATTGGGGACGGCGGCGCGGGCCCTGAGTTGGAGATGGCATCACAACTCGTTGGAGACCTAAGTGCCATGTCACCTCCTGGTTCAGATGAGGCTATGGCTTTTGGGAAGATGTTGGAATTCCTCGAAGACACATCATATGACAGAGTAATCTTTGACACTGCACCCACGGGGCACACCTTGAAGCTGTTGGAACTGCCGGACCTTCTTGATAGCTGGCTCGGGAAGATGCTCACACTCAGACAGCGATTGAGTTCGATGATGTCAGGCCTGAGGTCCATGTTTGGCGGCGGAACTCAGGATGAATCTTCATGGGAGATGTTGCAGCGCACAAAAGACAAAATCCTAGCGGCTAGGATGCAGCTATCTGATCCTGAGATGACTCAGTTTACAGTCGTGATGATACCAGAGGCTATGGCTGTGTTCGAAACCCAAAGACTACTTGGCAGTCTTCATACCTGGAACATACCTGCATCCAACATTATTGTCAATCAACTCGTGCCTCCTAATCCTGACTGTGTTTTCTGCAGCACTAGAAGAGAAATGCAACAGTCTAATATGGTGGATATAAGAGACCTCTACAAAGACCTCGACATTACAGAGGTGCCTCTCTTCGACAAGGAGATTCGAGGCATAGATGGACTCACTGAGCTAGGGAAGATTCTGATTGGAGAAGAGCAATAATGAGACGTTCACTAAGAATCAAGATTGGAGCTGCAATCTTCATATTCCTATTCCTGGCATCGGCACTTGCGGCAATCTATCTATTGTATAAGCCCTGAATGCAATTCAGGGTAGAAAGAATTAGACACCCTTTACTCTCTTTACGACGGGTGGACGTATCTTGTAGAGGATTCGGCCTCCACAGTAAGGACACTTCACCCCTGGAAGAGTCTTAAGACCTTCTGGCGTGACCTCTTTGTGACAGCTATGACAGATGTAGACCATTAGACATCGCCTCAAAGAACCTGACAGAATAGTCGGTCCTTGCAGCATCAAGCCGGCGTTCTCTGCATATGAAGCTTTTCTTATGACTGGCATAGAAACGATGAATTCTAGAGGTCTTCCGCCACTTGGCCTTCTACCAAGCCGCTGCTCAAGACCTTGATGATTTTAACAAGGAGAACAGTTCCAACAGAATACCCACCTCTTACTGTCATAAGAGGCCCTTCGATTAAGGGATAGACCATAGAGTACCCATGATGTGTCAATGAGGGTTCGGCCACAACTCCCCGCACAATCGCACCCACGAGCTTGTTTTTTCGTTTTCGGTTGATTCGAGCTGCCTCTTTTCGAAGTGGAGCAGTTAGGGCATCTTTTGGATGTGGTTCAGGAAAACCTGCAAATGCAGAGCCGGGTAACGCTCTAAATCCATACAAAATAATTCTTTCGGCACCGGCCTGAGCAACTTCTCTCATCACGTGTATAGACTCTTTTACAGTTTCAGGAGTCTCACCGGGCAGACCGTAGATTAGATAGACAAATGGAGCCATACCGTGAGCCTTAGCGATTCTCACTGCTCGCAGTACATCATCAGAGCTTCCACACTTCCCAATACTCTTCAGATGCTCATCAGAACCGGTTTCAAGACCAATATTGGGAGAAATCCCTTGCATCGAATTTGAAAGAACAGCTGCAACCTCCTCGCTAAACAGGCAGGCCTTCATATTCTCTATGGAGAGATGGGCATTTCCTGCGGCGACTTCTGGCTGTGATGTTAGACGTAGTAGCAGTCGATGTATTGCATTGATGTTGGCTGGCGGGTTGCATGGGTCAGTGACGGGGTCGCGACCTCGATGGTAGTCCAGAAAATCAGGAGCCTCCAGGACAATTCTATGCACGCCAAGCTTGATTAGCTCAATAACCTCATTTGCGATTGCTTCTTCTGACCGACTTCTTGGCGGCCCCCAAGTACTGGGCACGCTACAAAACCCACAACCAGGAGGAATGGCTTCTGGACAATCCATCCTTACTTCCAAGTCAGGCGAATCACAGTTGCTACATTCTGTGCATTCCTGTCCACCAGGAAGTGTAATCTTTGTACGTCTAAAGTTGGAACATCCTCTAACAGCCTCAACATAGACACGAGCGGCCTGATATGAAATATAGTCGACAATTCGTGTTGATGAGGGAACGTATACCGATGAGATTTCATCTGGGGCAAGGAATTTCCTTGAGGGTGTGAATTTCGGGGATTCCGCATCGAGGTAGGCAACCCCTCGAATCGTTGAGTAATCGATTTGCTCATCAAGGAATCCAGCACTGAGGAGTTCGTCCAAGGTAGCTTCACCTTCACCCAAGACCAGTACATCGGGCTTCAGAGCCTTTAGAACCGAGATAGGATCAGATGTCACTGGTCCTCCGAGCAGCATTTTCCCTCTAGGATTACTTCTTCTCCATTTTCCAGCTATCTTTCTCACTACGGGCAAATCCATAGTCATTGCGCTTATGGCAATGTGTTGGAAGTTCTTCATCACTCCAGGATTCGAAAGAACACTCTCTGCTCTAGCAATACGACACCGGATTTCGTTAAGCTCCAACACGCCTGCAACTGAGCGAGGACCACACCCAATGGAGTCTCTTGAGCTAGTGCGGCGTCCAGTCCCAGCACTCAGGGCATCAACAATCAAGACTCCGCTCTGCATATCAGAAGCTGGTGTGTCGATAGTTCTTTACTTTTGCCTATTCCAGTAGTTCGCGCTCTGCTTGACGTTCACCTTCAGAGAACTTATATGTGTGAAAATAGCCATCTTTGTAAAACTAAACTTTCAGGAGTATTTTGCTGCGTGAGCGATGAAGGTGGAATATGCCCAAATTGCGGATTGCCGATTGACCTGTGTGTCTGTGAAACCATAGCTCAAGAAGAAGCCCGCATTACTGTGACTGTTGAACGAAGAAAATGGGGCCGTCTTACGACCGTCGTGGAAGGTTTCGACAAGACCATCGATCTTGGAGACCTTGCCACCAAGCTCAAAGGCAAGCTTGCTTGCGGTGGAGCTGCAAAACATGGCCATGTTGAACTGCAGGGAGACCATCGTGGTACCATCACTGCTGTCCTGGCCAAGCTAGGCTTCCCCGAAGAGATGGTTCAAGTGGATTGGACATTTCAGAGCGGAAGGCGGAGATAGAATTCTGACCCGGGTCTATTCTCGACTCGGTTTGAACCATAAAGCTGACACTAGTGATACCTATCCCAGAGCCATAGAATCGATTCCAAGCTTGCGGACGATCTCTTTGTAGCGATTCCTAACTGTCACCTCAGTGACTCGAGCAACCTCTGCAATCTCTCTCTGCGTTCTCCGTTCATCAAGCATAATTGACGCTACATAGATAGCAGCCGCAGCAAGACCTAATGGGTCACGTCCTATGGTTAGCCCAATATCTCTGCTTCTCTGAAGAATCTCAACAGTCCTCAACTGAACTGGACTTGAAAGAGATAACTGAGAAGCAAACCGAGAGATGTAGTCGATTGGATTGCTAAGTGGAATCTTGATGGCAAGACTTCGCAAGAGCAGACGATAGCACTGTCCCAGTTTCTTTTTATCGACTCTTGAAGCGTCAGCAACCTCATCAAGTGGTCTTGGCTTCATTCGTATCCTGCAGGCGGCATATAGCGTTGCAGCCACCATCGCTTCGATTGAACGTCCTCTTACTAGTTTCTTGATGATGGACTTCCTATAAAGCAGGGCAGCAAGTTCGCGGATTGGCTTAGGAATGCCTAATTGAGATGCAAGTCGCTCTAGCTCCGACATTGCCTGTGCCAGATTCCTGTCCATTGAGCTATGGACACGGGACCGAATCTGCCATTTCCTCAGGCGATATATCTCAGACCGGCGTGTAGGACTCAGCTTTCGTCCCGACGTATCACGATCTCTCCAATCAATTACAGTCGAGAGACCTTTGTCGTGCACAGTATACCTCAACGGTGCACCAACCCTGCTACGGGCATCAGCCTCTTCAGAACTGAAGGCCCTCCACTCGGCCCCTGTATCAATTCGATGGTCAGATAGAACTAGTCCACAT
>LRSK01000042.1 GCA_001563325.1 Candidatus Thorarchaeota archaeon SMTZ1-83 | reverse complement strand
CTCGCGGTGCCAATTCTCCCGAGAGCTTCGGATGCCCGCCACCTAACATCTGGCTTCTTGTCGGAGAGAGCTTGAATCAAAGAAGGACTAGCATCCGCCGCAGCCTGGCCGAGTTTCCCTAGACCAAGCGCGGCCTCACGGCGGACAGAATCGTCAGTGTCCTCCAGGGCCTTTGTCAAGGCTAGAACCACTTCTTCCCCACTCACTCCAATCTTCCCCAGGGACCTAGCTACTTCAGCACGTTCTGATTTCCCATCCTGTTCGAGAATGCCAATTAGAGCGGGAATAGCATCTCGTGCTTTGTGCCCGATGTCTCCAATCGCCGATATTATGAGAACTCTCATCTTGGAGTTAGATGTCTTATATGCTTCCAACAGTGTCGGGATTGCCTCCTCCCCAATGCTGCTAAGAGCATCGGCGGCTTTCCCGCGAACCCGTTCCTTCCTGTCGTCTAGTAGCGCCCCCATAATCCCAATCACTCTGGAATCTTTGACTTTCATCTCCCCAAGAGTATCAATTGCCCCTTCACGCACAATTGGGTTTTCATGATTGAGCGCCTCCAAGAGTGCGGGAATCGCTTCCTCTCCAATTTGCCCCAGTGTTTCTGTCGCCCGATGGCGAACTCTCCAATCTTCATCTTCAAGAGTGCCGACGAGAGTCGGAATGGCTTCCACAGACCCCTTCCCGATTTCCTTGATTGCTTGTGCGGCGGCTGTTCTTACTGTCCAACTGGTATCCTTGAGGGCAGCAATCAGGTTTGGAATACACTTGTGAGCGCCCGTCCCCATTTTCCCGAGTGAGTTGGCGGCCTCAGTCCGAATCTCTTCACTCTTGTCTCCCAAGGCTGCAACTAGACCATCCATAGCTTGCTCGGTGACAACTCCTATTGTTCCCAAGGAAACGACTGCGGCCTTCCGGATGGAAATCTCGTCATCAGTCAGCAGCTTTGAGAGACCGGGGATTCCATCAGCAGCAGATGGCCCAATCTTTCCCAATGACCTTGCTGCTTCGCGACATATACTCCAGTCTTCGTCTTCTAGCCGCTTCACCAATTCAACGACAGACTCGGATGCGATGTCCCCAAGCTCCCCCAGTGCGAGTGTTGCGTTGAACCGGACTGATCGGATATCGCTGGTCAGAAGTCCTGCGATTTCTTTTATGATTGATGGATCTTTCTCGACTCTTGTCAGTACCAAGTCTACCTTGTCATCACGCAGCAGTTCTTCAAGAGAGGCCGACATATCTTCATCACCTAGATTCCCAAGTAGACCTTCTTTATCCGCGGTTCTCTTTCAAGCTCTTCCCTTGTGCCACGCATCTCAATCTTTCCTTCTTCGAGAACATGGATGTTTTCGGCCACTTCCATTGCCAGTACTGCGTCCTGCTCAACCAACAACGTCGTCGTTCCTTCAGATTTGATCTGTTGAATGGCTTCGAAGATTCTCGTCTTGATCCTTGGAGCCAGTCCCAAAGAAGGTTCATCCAGCAGGAGCAGTGTCGGATTGGACATCAGTGAGCGAGCGATCGCAAGCATTTGCTGCTCACCGCCGCTAAGAGTTCCTGCGCGTTGACTCGTTCGTTCATGGAGCCGCGGGAAGATATCGAACACGAAATCGAGAAGTTCGGAGTACTTGCTTTTGTCCTTCAAAGAATACGCTCCCAGTTCAATGTTCTCCATGACTGACATATCATAGAAGAGCCGCCTGCGTTCTGGACAATGCGCGATTCCTTTCCGAGCGATTTGATAGGCATCTAGTTCGTCAATCCTCTCTCCCTGGAAGTTTATCCTTCCTCTATCAATCTCCTCCAGTCCTGATATGACTCGGAGGAGCGTGGACTTACCTGCACCATTTGGCCCGATGACTGCGTCGAGAGACCCTACTTGCACTGTTAGATTGACCTCTTCCAAAGCCTTAGCTTTGCCATAGTAATGGTAGACCTTTCTCAGTTCAAGCAAACTTCTCACCTCGTCCTAGGTAAGCCTCTAGTACTATCTTGTTGTTTGCTACTTCCTCAGGAGGCCCTTCGGCAATCAATCTGCCTTGATGCATCGCGACGACCCTAGGAACGAGAGTCATCAATTCACGCAGCACATGTCCTGTGACGAATATAGTGACACCCTCGTCATTCAGTCTTCTTATCAGCTTCGTGATTCCCTCCTTCTCTTCATAGCTGAGTCCACTGAAAGGTTCATCAAGAAGAAGCAATTCCGGATTCGTTCCCAACGCCTTTCCAATCTCAAGTCTTCTCAAATCGCCGTGAGGGAGAATCACTGGCGGCATTCTAGCCTTGTCCACCAATCCTACAGAGGCCAGTATTGTGCTGGCGGCTTCGTCAATATCCCAAGATGCAAAAGCCCGTCTTCCGCGAGGTGATAGACATGCAACAGCTATGTTGTCAAGAAGGCTGAGATAACGAAATGACTTAACCAACTGGAAGGTCCTGGCAATCCCAAGATTGACAATTCGATGGGGTCTCTTCCCAGTTATGCTCATTCCGTTAAACCGAATTGAACCAGAATTCGGCTTTTCAAATCCAGTCACTAGATGGAAGAGCGTGGTCTTGCCTGCTCCGTTAGGGCCAATCAGGCCGAGCATTTCCCCTCGCTTTATCTCGAAGTTCACATCATTGACTGCTGTAAGTCCGCCGAATTTCTTTGTCAGATTCTTGACCTCTAGTATTAGACCCATCTTACCTTCCTCGTATCTTGTCCCACAGTTCTTGAGACCTTTCTAGTATGGGATTCATGAGACCTTCGTCGGCAAACCGGACAACAAGAATCAGAACAGTCGCGAAGACCAGTAACGCCATGTCTGCCAAGCGTCTGAGAGATTCGCTGAGCACTACAAAGAGAAATGAACCGATTGTCGATCCATAGATTGTTGCCAACCCTCCGATTGAAGCCATTATGATGGCATAAAATGAATAGAGTGGTTGGAAGACTGCAGGGTTGACTGCGGTAGCGTTCAGCACAAACAATGAACCTGCAATCCCGGCGAAGAACCCACTAATCATGAATGCAATGAGCTTGTAGATTGTTGTGTTTATTCCGGATGCATCGGCACATGTTTCGTCATCTCGAATGGCTTTCATGACAGTCCCGAGATTCGAGTCAGCGATTGCCCGCATCACAACCAGCGAAACTATCATGATAGCGAGAATGAGATAGAAGTCCATGAATAGGTTCTGAGAAACAGGCAATCCTGAGATGCCCTCGGTCCCACCCAAGATAGTACCCATCATAAACAGATTTAGCAATATCAAGCTGAAAGCCAATGTTCCCAGAGCCAAGTAGGGTCCCTTCAATCTCAGGCAGGGAATTCCAATTAGCAGGCTAAATAGAACGGCGACAGAGGCACCAGTCATGAGTGCTAGCACCCAGTGGACTTCATAAAACCTCACGAGAGCAGCCGTGACATATCCTGCCACACCAAAGAAGGCAGAATGTCCGAAACTGACCTGTCCTGCAAAACCAGCAAGGAGGTCCCAGCTTGCCGCAAAGACTGTGAAGATCATAGCCGTAATAGCGACTTGTGCATAGTACTCGCTTCCGCTAATCGGTGGAATAAGTAGCAATCCAAGAACGCTGAGTAATGTTATGGTTCCACGGTAGGAAAGGGCCCAAGTTCTAAAGCGCCTAAGCGACGAATCTAGGTCAATCTCGAAATTCATCATGATGCTACTGCAACTCCTTCTTCCCAAGCAGGCCCTGCGGTCTTACCAGAAGCATCACCAGTATCACAACAATTGGGATTATCTCCGAGAAGGCGGTGCTTATGAAGTAGTCAGAGAATGATCTTGCGTATCCCATTATGAAGGCGGCAACAATACTTCCAGGAATGCTACCCATGCCTCCGAAGATTGTTACTGCAAATGCCAACAACAGATAGCCCCAGCCAATGCGTGGTGCAATGAAGTTCCCTGGCGCGTAGAGAATCGCCGCAAAGCCCACCAGCAAAGCCGATAGCATCAAGCTCGTCATCATAACCAAATCGGTGTTTATGCCCATCAGTTTGGCGGCCTCAGCATCCTGCGACACAGCACGTATCGATTTACCAATCTTTGACTTGTTGATGAATAGAGTTACTAGCGTGACGAGAATGAGAGATCCCACAAGCAGAATGACCAATTGGGCTTGGAATCTTACACCCAAGAATTCCACTGGGCCAGGCACATACGGTACTATATAGTGTGTCCTAGGATCCCCAACGACTTTCACAAACTGTTCAAAGAAGAATGCCAGCGCGAATGTTACCAAGACCACACCTATGTGTGTATCCTGTAAGGGCTTTATGAGGGCAAGAAACGTGGCTGCCGCGATACCAACCACCACGGCAAGAGCCAAGACTGCACTTATTGTCATTCCGAATAATGGAATTGTCCAATAGAATACGTAGGCCGTTATTAGGTAAAAAGCTCCATGGGACAGGTTCAGCACTCCGCCTACACCATAGACCAAAGAGAAACCTAGCGCAAGTAGGGCCAGAAGGGCACCCTGTATTGTGCCGAAGATTAGCACTTCTTCTATCAAGATAGTCTGCCTCTCATATATGGATGTCCAAGAATCTCAAATGCAAAGGTACTGAAAAGTTGGTCGGCAAAAAAAGAAGGGAGTTTGAGCAAATGAATTCCAAACTCCCATCCATTCCTCGTGCTTCCTGCATGAATCCGCTGGGTCACCTACTCATCGTGGATGCCCCAAGACGGAAATGTTATTGGTCCTGTCGCAAGCCAATTCGGATACACAGCGCCCTGGGTTGTTATGACCTTCTTGGCTCCGTCTGCCTGCCACTGGCAAAACAGTCCAACGCTATAGATTGTGTCGCCATCGTAGCCTTCGATGACATCATGCCATTTAGTGAAAGCAATGTTGCCCCCAGCAGCCTCTACCGGATCTGCTGTTGTGACGGCCTCAAGATATGGTATAATCGTTGTGGAGTTCAGCGACTGTGCATCATTGATTCCTCTCCGCAACACATACATGGCATCGTAGGTACCTACGGCCGTATAGAGTGGTTCTTCGCCATAGTGAGAAATGAAATTGTCCCACATGTCTATTGACTTGGTGGTCTTATTGGTGCGATGCATTGTCTGGATAATGACTTCATGCTCACACGCACCGCCAGTTTCATTCCAGTATGTGGACTCCTGTGACTCGACATCGATACCTGCAATGAGGCATTTCGGTTCAAGGGCTGCGTATTGGGTTGTCAGCAGAATTCCGCCTTGTGCGGAGATCACTGGAATCGTGATCTGCGCTCCTGTTGCGTCAATCTGTTGCCAGTATGTTGCAAAGTCCGTGGCCTGTGCTGTAATCGGGTACGGTATCTCTATCGTCTTATTGTACCCGAGTATAGGCAAATAGTAGTTCAGGGCAGCACTAATCGGTTCCGTCCACGCAAGATCCTCACGAATGATAGCGACTTGGGAAACGTTCTTACCAAGCGCATATTCCATGGTTGGCCTGAGAGCACCCAGAAATCCGATTATCTCAGCCCCAAGGGCTGAGGAGTTTATAGGAGTGATACGGAAGAAGTACTTGTACGTATCATACGACTCATTCAGATTGGTAGTGAATAGGTCTGTCGCAACTCCGCAGCTCAAAAAGAGCTTCTTCGCGCTCATTATATTCTCCTGATAGGCTACCACCGCCTCAGTTCTGAATCCCCCAATGATGAATTGGGCGTTGTCGTCAGTGAGTATCTTCTGCGCTGCAGCTATTCCCTTAGATGTATCAAGATTGGGATCGGCCTCAAATGTGTCTTCGGCTATGAGCCCAAAGTAGTACGCGTCACCACCTATAGTGACCCCGCCTGCAGTGTTTATCTCGTCGCAGGCCATGTAGGCTCCTCTCCAATGTCCTTCGCCTTGTATTTCAGTAACAGGGCCTAAGATTCCCACTCTTATTATGTAGTCATCCGAAACTCCGGCCGGAGCGCCCGGAGTGACTAATTGTCCGATCACCAACTCACCGTATGGTGGCTCCGGGGCTGTTGGCAAGAACAACCAGATTCCTACGCCAACACCTGCAACCACTACAACGATGAGAACTATGGCGGCAATCTGTCTAGTTTCCATTAGATATTCTCTCCTTTTCCTAATTCAGAGACATGTTCTACGTGTAACCGAATATCTCGGTTACGCAAGAAAACATCTCTATCAACGCGTTCCTTAACCCGCAGCTATCGCCACCGCGCTATTTTAATACTCTGACCAGTGTTTTACGCAGTTCTACCTGAGAAAAGTGGAAATGAAGCGACTGTTTAGTTCAGGAAGACATCTCAGAAACGAGGCTCCGTGAGGATTCCGCCAATCTGGTCTGTTTCTGAAAAATGGACTTCTGCCCTTACCGTAAGGAGGTGTGGCCAGCGTCAGCAGGACACAATGTGGTAGGAGGGGGGGAGTTATGTTATGAGGGCATGTTACAAAACTAGGCCCTACTGACTACCTGACCACGCATATTGAAAAAGTACACTTCCTATTAAGGACTTCTACCTAGACATCGAATCTTGGTAGTCCGAGTGATATCTCGCGCTATTCTAGGAGGCCTATGCAAAGCTTAAATCCTCGTTACCACGTGTTGCATCAAAAGGGAGGATTCGCATTTGGAGATACCAATTCTATCAAACATGGTTGAAGGTCTACGAGTCTTCTTCAAGACCCGTCGGTACATTTCGTATCTGATCATCTTCCTGTTCACGATCTTTCTGTCCTTCATGTTCTCGGGACTCATGTCGACCTACGTCGGAGATCCTCTTGAGCTCACACTAGTGACATTCTTTGTCTACATAGGTGCAACAGGCACGATCTACTTTGCTCTCGGCGCATTGATTATGGGGGTGAGAGCCGACCGCCTGTGGATCACGAGACGTGGACGCGGAAGAGTCACAGAGCTGAAGGGATTAGTGTGGCTAGCAATCTCGTTTGCCTTGACGGTCGTTCTGTCCTATATGTTTGGCAGGGAGGCTCTACTGTTCTTCAGTATATTCTGCTGGATCGGCTGGATTGCCTTCCAAGCATATCTGTCCTCTAGAACCAGTCTTCGACTCGCGACTCTAGCTGAACCGAAGAAGGGTGGGATCGCCATAGGAATAGGCAGCTTCATCGTGCTCATCTTTGGCATAGGCATTCTAGGCGCAGAGATCCTAGCTGTACTCTGGCTCATCCCACAGGACTTCATGGGAATCGGCACCATGATATCGGCCATATTCCCTCTGGCTGTCAGTAATCTTGCCGCACACGGAACGCTGCTCTGGGTGGCAGCAGGATTACTAGGTCTGTTTGCCCTTGTTTCCTTGTTGGCATTCTTCAGGTACGCTGCCAGAGGAGCTGCATTGAACATCGCTCTGATGACCGTCTTTATCGCGATATACTCAGGGTACTTCATGGTCAATGTGATGCGCCGAACCGGTGCGCCCACGATGACGATTGTTGACATCGTGATGTCGTTCTTCTTCCTTGCGTATGCGCTAAGTGGAATCGGAACTACGCTGACCGAGGGTGTTGAAGAATCCAGGATGGCGACGAGGGACTTTGGTCCGCTTCTGACCTTCTTTCTGGCTAGCGGCTTCTTCTTCGTAGACTCAGTCATCGCTGTTACCAGCTCACCAGGCTCGATTCTGTCAACTTGGTTCAACT
>LRSK01000041.1 GCA_001563325.1 Candidatus Thorarchaeota archaeon SMTZ1-83 | reverse complement strand
CAACATCGATTGAGAAAGAACGGGACGAAGCCATGTAGACCTCTACTTGGTCGGCCCCAAGGTCCTCAGCTCTCCGAGCAGTCTTCTCTGCTATGTCAATGATTTCTCCCTTCATCTCACATCCCCCCAACAGGAACGCTTCTGATGCGAGCGTGAGGACCTCCACTCATGTCAGGGACCGATTGACCACCCTTTCCGCAAGTACCGGCGTCCATCTCGAAGTCTTTGCCAATTGCATCAATCTTGGCGAGTACCTCCAAGATCTGCCCTGCAAGCGAAACGTCTCTTACCATCTGACCGATCTCGCCCTTTTCAATGAGATAGCCGTGACTGGCCTGAAACTGGAACTGACCCTTTGATGGGTCTGTGTAACCGTAGTTGAAACTACACAGCAGAATGCCGTCCTTAGTGTCAGCAATCAACTCGTCTACGTCCCAGTCGCCTGGCTCCATCAAGGTGTTTGACATCCTAGCCAGCGGAGGATACATGAAGGACTGAACCCTGGCGGACCCGTTAGGCTCCATGTCCAAGCGAACGGAGGTTTCTAGTGTGTGAAGAAGGTCGGTCAGTAGGCCGTCCTTGACTAAGTGCCTCTTTCTTGTCCTAGTTCCCTCGGCGTCGTATTCAAACGAACCCCTCTCACCAGGCATTGTTGGATCGTCGCTCAAGTTGAGATGTTCAGGGCCGACACTCTTTCCAACTTTATCCTCTAGGACAGTTGTATGAGCGGGCCAATTGTCTGCTTCACATGCGTGTCCAAAGGCCTCATGAACCATCACACCGTTCAGAACGGGGTCCATTACGACATCATAGGTGCCACCCTTCGCTGCAATAGATGAGAGAAGATTGACTGCCATCTCAGCAGACTCCGTGCCTATTTTCTGAGGCCGTTCTTTCTCCATTTCCTCATAGCCACCTCGTGATCCATGTGACTTGAATGCACGTTGTCTGCTTGTTCCATCCTTGGCAAAAGACACTGAGATGATGCGAGGCAACGACGTTTCACTCCATACACTTGTGCCGAGTGAATTGGCAACGTACATTTCTGTCCACAGATCACCGTAGATTGTCCTAGTGTTCACGATTCGGCTGTCGAAGGCCTTAGCTTGTTCATCAAGCATCTTAGTGAAGGCCATCTTATCCTCGAACGATACATCCTCGAATGGTGTCTTGACCTTGTACTCAACGCGGTCCTTGAATGTTGGACCGTCAACATCGAACCGCTCCATCACCTTCGATTTGGTTGCGACAGCTAATCGACCCAATGACGCGCCAGTATCTCGCATTCCTTTCAACGTGAGGTCAGTTGTCTGACCAAATGCCCAAGCCCCGTCCACAAATGCTCGAATCCCAGCACCTCTAAGACGAGAGGCTAGAGACCTCTTTGTCACTCCATCACTCATCTCGATGATTGTGGTGACAGTGTTCTCAATTCTAACATCGGCGAAAGTTGCGCCTCCATCCAAAGCTGCCTCAATCGCGGCCTGTGCAAGATCTTCCATTAACATCACTCGATACTCGATTGTCGCCGCTGAGAGGGGTTCCCCATTATAACTGATGTGGACTGTGACCTACTAATACCGACGTGATACACGGGTTATTCTTAGCTGAGAATTGTTACAGAACAGGACACAGGAGGTATACACTTGACTCTAGATTCATCTTCCCAACGATGTCCGTTGTGTCAACGTAACACTGCCAGCCATATGTGTGAAGATTGTGGTTCGGTAGTGTGTTCAGCCTGCCTAGAACCTAGGTCAAGTGAGTATCAGATTTGCAGAGACTGCCACACACCAATAGGCCGTTCAGACTTGGACGAAGAAACAAAGGTCTGTCCCGAATGCGGATCAGACAGGATCAGCAGTGGCCGACGAACAATGGACATGTGTCCTAAATGCCACTCCAGTCGCATCATTCTCTTGGAAGAGAAGAGAAGAAGCTTGGCACAGGAACTGCGTCAGGCCATAATGAATATACAGCACGGCCACACGAAGCTTCGCGACTTTGCGAACAGACTTGACTCGGCAAAGAGGATACTTGTTTCATTGAGAATGGCGAACTTCCTACACTATCACTGGTTGGAAGACAAGATCGAGTCGATTCAAGAAGAGCTTCCAGCAATTAAGAACAGGATTGGAAACCAAGCAGAGATAGTAGCTCGAAGAATGGCCGCGGAAACTTCCGGGCTGATTGACTATAATAGGTGGATTCCAGAACAGTTCCCTTTCATTGAAGGAGTCACAAACAGAGTGACCGAGATTAGCAATCACTACAAGCAGAACGTCGACGACGCTCTTAATGAGGTGATGCCAAAACTGGCAGACGTGAGTACACAGCTTGAAGGGCTGAGCTATCACAGAACTGAGTTCAAGGAGTTCTACGAGCATGTTGAATTATCAGTCAACGAGCTGCCAGTGTGCGCCCTGCCAGATATCAAGGTAGTAGGTAGCAATTTCCTCAAGCAGGACAAAGCGGAAGGAACGCTGTTCATCACGAACAAGAGGATAATCTTCATCGCCGAAACTGGCAGGCTTCGTAAGAAGACCGAAACAATCTTCGACTTTCCGCTCGTCTACCTCAAAGAGATAGAGGAAGTCGGTAGACTCTCGAAGAAGCTTGTGCTTCGATTGAAGCAGGGGAATCTGAGAATCTCCTGTAATGAGGAAACAAAGAAAGTCCTCCCGGATTATCTCGAAATCGCCAGAAGATTCGAGAAGTATATGCAGACCGACTTGCAGAGAGTGAGGAAGATAGAGCAGAAGTCCGTGAGCATCAGTGACGTTCGACTCAAGATAGAGGGGCTTGTCTATGCACTCCTATCGGGCGACAACCAATGGTCTCGCGAGGAACCATCATCACGGCGTCAATTTGCTACGACTAGGGATCTGGACCCCGACAGGTACCGCGACTACGCCTTCAGAAAAGACTACCACGACAACTCAAGTAGGTTCAGGAATCACCTGCAGGATATGTATGGTCGGACTGGACACGGGTATCTCGAGGAGAATAGAGAACTGGAAACCTTGAGAAGAGATGCGATAGAGATTGATGATGCCATTGATGAAACCATACGGTTGATGCGGAATGGCCACCTCGTAACGGAGGACTTCATCAGACGGTATCGGGGGCTTATGCGTGACTCCTATAACACCAAACGTGAGATTGAACGTATTGCTCGAGAGTTGAGCAGATACAGATGGTGATTAGATCCCGAGCTCGCGTTCCAGCCGTTTGATATCCTCTTCGAGAGACTCACTCTCAGTTGCTGGCTTTGTGACAGCGGAAGCCTCCGCTAACCCTGCTTCTACATCAAGTTCCTGCATCGCAGTTGCCAAGTCGTCAGAACTCACATCCATGGTCATGTCAAGGGCGTCAGCAGATATCTCAGCCTCAATCTCAAACTCATCCAGACGGCGTGCAATCTCATCAACGTTCTCCACAAGCTTCTTCGCATCTGATGTATCACCTAACATGCCGAGAATCTTCCCGACTTCCTCGAGAGCACGGCTCGTCTTTGCAGAAGTCTGTGCACGGTTCAGATGAGCCAAGATCTTCAGTATCTGTAGCCTCGACTTGTCTACGGAGAGAGCAAATCTACGAAAGCGCACCATCTCAGTCGCATACGTTCGGAATGCATCAACCTGCCCGGCCTTCCTAGCTTTTACAGCTCGATTCTTTGTGTCTCGCTCCTCTTTCTCCAGCTTGTCTCTCTGTCGTTCTAGCTGTTTGGCTAATATTCGGAGCTGACTTGAAACCTCTCCTACATCGGGACGCTTGCGACCCCATGAAAATGCCTTCCTAAGCGAATCCAAGAAGCTCACCATGTTTGCGGGGTAAACCCTAGAGTCTAGCTTGGAGGTTCAGCGTTTAAACCTTCGCAGGATAGTCCGTAATCAAGAGGTCTGGTCACCCTAGCATTGGTTTACCAGCGTATATGGTTGGGTCACACAGAAGTTATTAACGTCGATAGGCTCCAATAGACCTGAACTCGGATGTCTGATAGGCTAGACCAAGGCCTGAGAAACCTCCTAAACAAGGCCATAGAGTTGGATCAAAGGGGCATGAAGAAGGAGGCGTCGCAGTACTATCTCAAAGCGAGCAAGATTCTAATCAAGTTGTCAAATGCGGCCTCGCTTCCTTCAGTACAGAAGCACTATCTTGACAGGGCTCAAGAGTGTGTAGATAGAGTCCGCTACATTTCTGGAATAAAGAAGAAGGCCAGAGGACTGCCAGAGGGGCTTACCAAGCCCTTGATTCCTGCTCCCGCAGAAGACACGGAACCCCTCATGGAGAAGGAACCAGAAGTGGACCTTGAAGAGGATGAGGACACGCGAAGACTGAAGGAGATGATCTCAGACACCATAATCACAGAGAGGCCAAGTACCAGTATGTCCGAAGTGGCAGGCCTCGAGTCTGCCAAACAGGCCATTCACGATGCAATCGTTGCCCCGATGAAACATCCCGAGCTGTTTAAGCCAAAGGCGAGACAACCATGGAGAGGAATCCTCTTCTACGGCCCAGCAGGTTGTGGCAAGACTCTGATAGCAAAGGCAGTTGCGGCAGAAGTCAATGCCACTTTCTTCAATGTTTCAGCTGGGAACATTGTCAGTAAGTGGTTGGGAGAATCAGAGAAGCTTGTCATGACCCTCTTTCAGTTGGCAAGAAAGAGCCAACCAGCGATAATATTCATGGACGAGCTTGACTCTGTGGGGGTTTCCAGATCTGGCGACGACGTGGGAGGAGAGAGACGGCTGAAGACCCAGCTCTTGACAGAGCTACAGGGACTTGCTAGCAACCCTGAGGACAGAATTACCGTAATCGGCGCTACGAACCTGCCATGGGAGCTGGACTTTGCGCTCAGGTCCCGATTTGAGAAGAAGATTCATGTCCCACTTCCTGACAAGACAGCAAGGAAACACATCTTTCAGATCCACATGGAGGAAATCGATGTCGCCCCCGAGGTCGACTATGAAGAACTGGCCGACCTAAGTGAGGGATATAGTGGTCGGGACATCAGTGTCGTATGCCGCGAAGCAGCCATGGAGCCCATAAGAGATCTCCAGCATACAGGTCAGATGGATGATGATGAAGAGATACTGGAGATCCGACCCGTTTCAAGAACGGACTTTCTCCAGGCGATTGAGAACATAAAGCCGGCAACATCTCCAGAGGACGTCAAGAGATACATTGACTGGGCGGAGGGTTCGTAGGTTTTGGGGGTCAGAGAGAAGCAAAGAGAGAAGAAGAAAGAGAAGGCTCAGCAGGACACAGTAGAGGTAAAGGCAGAAGAAGTAGATGTGGTTGAATCTCAGAGTGTTGAGGAACCTCAGAAATCCGAAGTCCAAATCATACAACAGGAGGCCGCAATCACACCAGAGGAAGTTCGTACGGCGACAGAAGCCGTAGGTGTTGAAGAAACGAAGCCTGTGACTGTTGAGATAGTACTTCTCCCACCATGGGGCGGCATAGATGAAACCGAATGGATGTACAGTATTCCGCCTAGAGAGGAAGATAGACAGATGTGGGCTGAGGAGTGGGCAGACTTCCTTCTAGGGTGGGCGGAAGCGAATGGAGTCCACGTACTGTCAGTGACTATGTTCATCAAGAATGCACCATTCAAAGACATAGCCGGGAAGGTAGACTCGTTTCTTCTTGTCGGCGAGGTCTTGGTCAAGAAAGAGATTGCAGAGTGGCTTGACGACACAAAAAGACAGCTACGCGTCTACTGGAGATATCTTGAGGACTGGGCGGACATAATCTATCAATGGGCCTTGAGGACAGGTAAGTTGAGACTTGATATCAAGTCAATCGTCATACAGGAGGAGAAGCAAGACTTCGCCAGTCTGCCCGAGAAGGATCTTCGCGCGGTTATGAGAATCATGGTCGACAGAGGATTGGCGGACTGGGTAGACAAGAAGAAGGGTGCAATAAAGGTCAAGGTCTAACGAGCAGAACCCATTGAACCATCACGTTGATCTCTGGCTCTCAGACCGGGGAAGTAGTATCGACCGCCAGTAGAGAATCGAATATCAGCCACGGCCATTCCGGCGTCTACTAGACTCGCCAAGACTTGGCGTGCATGGTCCTCAGACCACTTGAACTGCATCATCACCTCTTCGACAGAAACATGGCCCTTGGAGGCAGCAAGGTTTACAACATCTGCTTGGTCCCGACGCAACTCGAGGGGACGCAGCTCCACTACTTTCACACCTCCGGCCAGTGTACGAATACCAGGAATGAGACCGTTCTCTGATACACGATTCACTGATTCGATTACGTCACTGTAGCTCACGTTCTTCAGATCAGGAAGACGCTTCACAACTTCTACGATTAGTTCTGCCAGTCCCATGAGACCCTTTGAGGCGTTGGCTGTGGCAACGTCTAGGATTGCGAGACCTATGTAGTCGTAGTACTCTTCCAAAGTCATTCCATCTGTTCTCGAGCGAGCATCGTGTCTTTGAAGATTCAATAATCTGAGGGCATCTCCAAAACGCTCTGGTAGTCGCTCTGATTCCAAGAAGTATAAGACATCAAGGCCCACGCGTCGCAGATCATCAATGTTGTGTTTCACCTCTCTTGCCAATGCCTCAGATTCTCTCTGATATGATTTGATATCGACAACTCCCATGTCGAACATCTTCTTCAGTTGGTCTAAGGTGGCAATAGAAGCGTAGAGTTCTGACTGAAGTCGCTCCTGCATCAGGTGTACCTTCATTCAACTACATGGCCCTGACTGGCCGTGTAGAGAAATGGAAGAGATGCTACTATAAGGGAGAGTATTATCAACTCACGATTTACGGAGTGATTCTGTCTCTATCTCTGGGGAGAAGCGTGGCCTCCCTGATGTTTTCAATCCCCAGCAGTTGCATTGTCAGACGTTCTACGCCTAGGCCAAGACCTCCGTGCGGTGGTGCTCCGTACTTGAAGGGGTCGAGGTAGAACGCGAAATCATCAGTATTGAAACCCTTCGCTTTGAACCTCTCGACCAGAAGATCATAGAGATGAATCCGTTGCCCACCAGTCGTAATCTCCATGCCCTTGTACGTAAGGTCGAAACTCTCAGTCATTCCCTCGTCGGTAAGGCTAGGCATCGTGTATGCAGGGCGCAATTCAAGCGGATAGTGCGTGATGAAGACCATTTCAGTCCCAAACTCTCGGGGGAATATCTCTCCCAGAAGACGTTCTCCCTCAGGGTCTATGTCGTCGGTGATTGACATCTCCTTGCCTTCCTGATTGAGAAGACCGATTACTTCCTCATACCTGATTCGCTTGAAAGGAACCTTTGGCATCTCAAGCTCGACCCCAAGAAGCTCGAGCTCCGTGGCAGATGCCTGTGCAGTCTTCTTAAAGGAATAGTGAAGCATCTGTTCCTCCATCTTCATCACGTCGTCGACACCCGTGATCCAAGCCATCTCATAGTCGAAGGACGTGTATTCGTTCACGTGGCGACGTGTGTTGTGTTTCTCGGCCCGGAAGACAGGTGCAATCTCAAAGACTCGACCAAAACCCGCTAGAAGCATTAGCTGCTTGTAGAACTGCGGACTCTGAGCCAGGTATGCCTTCTTGTCAAAGTATTTGATCTCAAACAGATTGGCACCTCCTTCAGTGGCCTCAGCAACAATCTTCGGAGTATGGATCTCCACGAATCCATTTGCCTCTAGATACTC
>LRSK01000040.1 GCA_001563325.1 Candidatus Thorarchaeota archaeon SMTZ1-83 | reverse complement strand
TTCGAGTTGCAAGGGCTTCATCTGAGATACTCTACGAGAAAGGGTACATTCCTAAGGCACCACCGACCTGATTCCAGAGCCGAGCGGCGGGACAACCCGCCGCAATCTCTCTGTTTTTCTATACAAATGCGGAGCTATCAACAAGACTATTATCAATGAGTCCAGCGCTGCTGTACCCTTCATATATGGAGAACCAAGGATGTCATACGACAAGTGTGTACGATGCGGGTCATGTGTCAAGTTCTGCCCCCTGTTCGACGCTGTGGGAGAGGAGCAATTCTCCCCCCGGGGGAAGATGTACATGCTCCAGGTTATGGACCAGATAGAAGAAGATGAGGAACTTGCTAAGGAGTTCAGGAGAGTCCTCTTCCAGTGTAGTCTATGTGGGCGTTGCACTGATGTCTGTTCATCTGATGTTGACCTGCTACGTGTGTGGCATGAGCAAAGGGCGAAGGCGATAGAAACGGCACCAGAGGAGTTTGCGCACCTGGACGCTTTGAGAGATGCCCTTGCGAATGTTGCCAACATCTACGGGCTTGACCCTGAAGACAGAGCGATCTACTGGCTTGACGAATTGGAGGAAGAGATACCAGATCTTTCGGACCACCTCTATGAGAAGGGGAAGACTGCAGACACTATGATATTCTTAGGATGTCTGATGTCCTTTAGAGCAAGTCAACTTGACGTGCTTCGCTCTCTGTTCACAACTCTTGAGAAGGAAGGCGTCGACTATCTCATAATGGGTGCTGAGGAATTCTGTTGTGGTCATCCGCTGTATCTGATGGGAGATGAGAAGGGCGCCGAGGAACTCAGGCAGCACAACAAGTCGGTCATCCAAGACTCCCGAGCCAATCAGGTCGTGACTTGTTGTCCGGGGTGCCTGATTCAGTTGAGCCAGCACCACAACCTTGAGGATACCGAGCCATTGCACCATACTCAGTACTTTGATAGACTGTTCGGATCCGCGCCCAAGTATGAACAGAAGGAAGATTTCGCCTATCACGATCCCTGTGAGCTTCATCGGATTCTAGGCATAAAGACTGAGC
The DNA here is from genome assembly GCA_001563325.1 of Candidatus Thorarchaeota archaeon SMTZ1-83. The sequence goes on along the minus strand of LRSK01000040.1, from coordinate 6,631 downwards.
CAAGGTCACTTCTGAAGAAACTTGGTGTGGAATATCGAGAGATGGACCTTAGTTGCTGCGGTGGCGGCGGTCTCCTGCGAATGACCGACCCAGACCTGAGCGACAAGATAATCCAGCTTAGAGCAGCAAGAGAAAGGCTTGCGGCCTCCACAGTCATCACTGCATGTCCATCCTGCAGAGAGCAGCTTCTCGGGAATGGGAACAAGACGAAAGACATCGTCGAGCTGCTTTCAGATGCGATAGGAGGTTCAGAGTAGGATGAAGCTCAGGGACATCGCAATGGGTGCAAACGCCAGCATGTACTACCGACTTGACTTCAAGAAGATCAGAGGTGTCTACTATCCGAGAAATGAAACAGAGGTGCTAGATGCGATAGCTTTTGCACGTGAGCACAACTATGACGTGACACCGAAGGGTGGCGGCTCGGGACTGAGTGGTGCATGTACTGGCGGCAACAGAGACAGAGTAATGTTGAGCAGCCTCCAGATGGCTGAAATCCTGACCATCTCGAAAGACCAAGGCTACGTTGACGTTCAGCCAGGTGCCACTCCGGATGAAATCAACGCGCTTCTAGAACCGATGGGGATGAAGTTCTATGTGGCTCCAAGTAGTCGTGACATAGCAACGGTCGGTGGGATTCTGAGCACTGATGGTGGAGGAAACGACACTTGGGAGTCAGGGACAATGCGTGACAACACACTCCGGGTCAGGATGTTGACCTATGACGGTAGGCAGCTCATCGTGGACTGGGACGGCGTTAGATCGAACGATCCCGAGCTCGAAGAGAAACTCAACAAGCGAGGCATGACCATTCACGACGTGGCGAGTTCACATGGAACGCTCGGATTCATTACAGAGGTGAGAGTGGCAATCAAACCCTTGAGTACAGAGTCCGTAGCGTCAGCATTGGCTGAATTCGAGGACTATGATGCGCTAGGTCAGGCTATAGTTCAGATGATAGAGCGTAAGAGCCCGATTCGTTACGGCGAAGCAATTGTGATGGCACACCCGGATGTCCGAGAGGATCTGAACCCTCCACTTCTAATTCTAGAGTTTGTGGAGGACTACGAAGAGGAGCTAAAGGAGTTCATCGATATCAGAAAGCTCGACGCCGATGAAGTAGAACGAATGAAGGATGTCCGTATCAAACTGCCAAAACGCAATCCAAAGGAAGGCAATCAGGTTGCACTGTTCGAGGGGTATGGATTTCATGGAGATAGCCTGAGAAACATGCAGAGGAGTCTGGACGAGATTGACAGTCTGCTCACAAGGCGTGACCTGACCCCGTTTGCGAAGTATGGGCATGCTCCCAGCAAATGGTATCTGGGAAACAACAATCCAGCCTATGGTCTGGTGATGCATTCCCGGGAGATACGTCCTGAAGGAAAGAGTGGAGAACAGATTTTCGGAACAGTGCTTGACATCGTTGAGAAGTGTGAGGAGCTCGGAGTCACTCCCAAGCCAGAACACAAGTGGCCCTTCAGCGATAAGGTGAAGAAGTCAAGAATGGAAGAACTTCGAGAGGCCTTAGGAGTGGGCTTCAACACTTTCATTCTAGGCAATGACTGCGATAGTGTCCTGAGCTCGATGGTGTGATTCGGCTCTCCGAATACTTTCGGTCATGTCTCTTAGGTGCTTATATGGGGACCCCAAGACCAGACTATGATGAGAATGGTCCGCCAGAATCGAAGCCCGCGTGGCTTGTTTGACCCCTACTACCTCCCTGACAAGTTACTTCATCGTGACAGAGAACTTGGCCTAATTGATGGCATCTATCGTGACAGTTGCCTAGAAGACTATGGAGTGAATTGCCTGGTCCATGGAATCAGCGGATTAGGCAGTACAGTCTTCAGCCGCTACTTTCTCACCAAGCTCACTCCCAAGGCGTTTGATGCTCACACTGTTTACATAGATGCTCGTAGAAAGGACACTCTTGAGGTAGTCGCGGAGTTGAACGACAAAATCCACAGAGAAACGAACACGCCAATCACTATAGCATTCGACCTTGATGTCCTTTGGATGCAGTTCAAACGAACTGCTGCTGCGACGGAGAAGAAGACAGTCTTCGTGATCGATGGTATTGATGAAACCAACGAGGAGATTTACTCCAAACTGGCGCATCTCTCGAAGGAGATTAGGGCGAGTACGATAGGAGTTCTCAACAGCCATGACTACCGAGCCCTGACGAAGGGCTCCGCCACCAAGTTCGCCTACGACTTCGAGATTCCACTTGACACCTACACTCAGAAACAGCTGTATGACATAGTGCGCCATAGAGTTGAGGACACTTTTCCCCTTGGCCTGACGGAAGAGATTGTCAGATACATCACCGACTGCGTTGTAGAGTTCGACGCTGGAAAACCAAGAACCTCCATAGAGGCCCTCAAGGCACTCTGGCCTCTGGCTACGAGCGGCCAGGAGATTACATCTGATGCTGCAAGAGCCGCCACTTCAAGGATTACGAGTGTAATCCAGGACATGGACATAATGGACACAGTCGAGGCGATAAGCATGAATGACTACATCACGCTGCTCGTTCTGGAGAGCTTGGCCCAGCACCTGATGATGTACAAGACAGAAACCTACATCGACAGGCAAACACTCAACGAACTCGTGATGATAAAGTGTGAAGAGCAGGGAGTCAGGTTCATTCCTGAAGACATTGAGAGAAGTCTTCAGACTCTCATATTCCAAAGCATCGTGTTTGAATCTGGATACTCAAGGAATCTGCTATACGTGATTACTCCTCCAGAGATACTCTATGATGCATCACTCACTCTGAGGCGTGAACTCTCCAGGAGAAAATGAAATGCGTGTGGGCCGGAGATCCGGCCACACAGGCTTGCTCTACATGGCCTTCTTCTCAGCATAGTCCTTCTTGACCCATTCCTCGAGGCCATCGCCACCTTCCAGATTCCCGGCCTCACCATCGAAGTCATCAGGTTCAAGAACAGCGATCCAACCGGCACCATATGGGTCTTCGTTCAAGAGGCCAGGGTTGTCTTTGAGCCCCTCATTCACCTCGGCAATGGTACCTGAGAGCGGGGACTTCACTGGTCCGGTCCACTTGCCCGATTCGAGAGTGCCTATGCTGCGTCCAGCGGCGATTGCCTTGCCAGCAGGTCTTAATCTCACGAACTTGATCTTCCCTGCGAGATCCATCCCGAACGTCGTAAAGCCAAGGCGAACCTTTCCGTTCTCCTTCTTCACCCAAATCTGGTCATCAGTGTAGTACAAGTCGTCAGGCCAATCGAAACCTTCGTAACTAACCATCTTGTAGTCACCTTAGGAACTGGAAACGGCATGGCTCCTTTTTAAATGTACTACTCTAACCACGGCTTCTGGCTCCAGTCATGCCTTGGCTAGTCCTCGTTTCCGTTGATAACACGTCGGAGGTGTTCCGCCTCTTCGGGTTCAACCTCGACATAGACAGGACCCGAGTAGCCACAGGCTTCATCTGAACAGTAGTATGTTGTGGGAACCAGCCAGCCACTGACAGAAGTCTTTGCCTCTCGAATCTTACTACTGCCACATCGAGGGCATACGCGGATTTTCTGCTTCTTTGTCATTTAATCCTCCCGGCCTGTAAGACATACTTGTGCGTGGGTCATTTAAAGTGTCTCCGAAATGGCTCCGCAAACCCGCGGATTTTGGGGGTGGATAAAAACCTCAGAGGACACTGCAATGTGATATGAAGGGAAACGAGCCGGGACTACAATTAGGATTCAGTACAGCTGACAGAATACGAAGACGTGGAATAAGCAGTGGGATTGTCAGCATCGACAAACTACTGGGAGGAGGTCTTGAGATGGGGCTCCTGCATCTCTTCTATGGAGCACGAGGTCTCAATGATGACCTGCTACGTTTTGCGGTCCACGCTCAGCTTCCAGAAGACCAAGGCGGCGCCAACAGTCCCACGATTGTCATTGACAGTGCTAACATCATAAGGATTGAGAAGATCAGAGATTATGCTTTTGAGCTTGAACTAGAACCAGAGGATGTAATGGACAAGATCTACATCTCACGTGCCTTCAACTCATCTCAGACTTACGATCTTGTGATAAACCAGCTTGAGTCCTTCTTCGACCGCGTTCATGCTCGACTACTCATCGTGGCAGGACTTCCTGACCTATACCTTGCCGAAGGCATTACTGGCGAGGGACTTCAACATCTCACGCATATGGCAACAAAGCTGATGACCTTCACTCTTCAGAGAGGAATCGCCACGGTCATCTCTGCACCATCTTCTCCAAGAAGTCCCAGCAGACCTGCGGGTGGAAAGGCTCTGGCCAGTTGTGCGCAGGTGCATGTCTTTGTTGAGGAGTCGAGGATGTACTTCAAGTACACTCTGTCGAAGCATCCACAGTATCCAGTCCGACGCACTTCTAGAATAAAACCGGTCGCCCCAGGAACAACACTACCTCTCTCACACTACTTGAAAAACGGGGGAGAGCGAGAGAAGTGAGAACCAGCCGGTCTACTCCTCACGCTTTCCAACACTATTGATGAGCTCTTCCACCATATCACGTGGAAGCCTCTTGGCCTGCTCAAGGATCACATCAATCTCTTGTGGCGGGACGCCTCTCCGAATGAGCTCCATCTTCAGTTCATCAAGCTCGAAAGAACTAAGTCGTTCAGGAATCTCCTCTTCAGGAGCGGGCTCCTCATCGGTAGGTTCCTCGATGCTTACAACTCGCTCGACTTCCTCAGGAGGCTTTCTGACAGGTTTCACTATGGGTTCCGGAATCCTCTCTTTGGGCTCCTCAAGGTCACTTAGTCTACGACGAGCTCTTGTTCCGACTTCTTCAAGCACCTGCTCAACAGTCTTACCTTCGCGTCGCGCAGCCCGGACCGCTTCTTGGTCAATGACTTCTTTCACGAATGTGGCCTGCTCGCTCACTCTCATCTTCGCTATGTCAGCTTTGAACTCGTCAAGCTCTTCGGGACTGAGGTTTGTGAGGATTGCGAGCTGCATCAACAGCTCTCCCATCTCTGGGACCTCAATCTCGACCGATTCTTCTGGCATCTGGTAGGCCGCTCGCTTGATGTTGAGTTCTTCGAACGTATCGTTGAATAAGTCAGCAACAAGCTCTTGACGGCTCTTGACATCTTTGATGGCGTCAGGGATCTTGCCTTTCCGAATTGTCTTGATTTGACCATTGATCTGGCGGAGTCGTTTTGGTACGCTCCAAATCCTCACGTATCCGATGAGAATCAAGATGGCAATTAGGGCGACAGGAAGACCGTACTGAGCCAGATTCCATGTCAGTCTGTCCACGTCGTTCCAGACAACAGTGAGTCGTGCTTCCTGACTGGCCCTTTGGTAGGTACCAGTGTCTGCGGAGATGAAGACAAAGCCAGAGCCAGAGTTCCAGATTCCTTGAGGCGAAACTGTCACAAGGTAGAGTCCAGCTACAGTAGGTGACTCCGCGTAACTGACAGAGGCAATCTCTGTATCAACGCTGAGATTCAGGGCCGCTCTAGGAATCCCTGTACCATGCCAAGTGTCATTGTAGAACACCTCTAGCACGAAGCTCTCACCGTTGATGAGTGTGTTTGGTAGACTATTTAGAAGGACGAGCTCTGTCGGCGTTTCAGCGACTATTATTCGGAATGCTATGGCGCGTCTCGTGTGATTGGCCAGATACATCTGAAGGAACAGGGTGTACGGTATGTCTGATATGGTGGCCGCGACTGTGGGATCCCTTGTATCGAAAATCAAGTTGTAGTATCCGCTGCCCAGCTCATGAAGTGTGACGTTGAGTTGCGAATCGATTGTAGGTCCCCTAAGAAAGCTATTTGGAGTCGCAAAAGCTCCCTCAAGACCTCCGACATATGAATCGGAAGAATATTCGGTGTCGTTAAAGAGCAAGGTGATGTTGACCAGGTCGCCGATAGGAATCATGATATCCGTTAAGCTATCAAGTTGACCCACGAATTGAGGCGTGTACTCTATTGATTCGACAACTATCTCCATAGGCACTTCCTTCAAGTTGACATAAACCAACTCTCTGGCTTCTTGATAGCTAGGTTTGGAGAAGCTAATCTCCAAAGCAAACTTGCTGACTATGTTCTCAGCAGCTGGCAAGTAGGTCGTGTCTATGTTAACCCTGTAGGTTCCGTTGCCTAGACGATCCAATTCTGGAGCCGCCCCTGGAAATGAAACGGTAACGTTTGCGTCATCTATGCCCACATTGAATGTTTCGTCCCAGTATTGGAAGTCTAGGTAGCCATACCATCCCCAATATACAATATCTGAGGCTTGTAGTGGACTAATCACAACGGTCTGGATTCTTGTGATTGTGAGAATCCCTTGAATCTTGGTGCTTGCAATATCTGGCTCGGCTGGGTTCGCTCTGATGGTAATACCCCAGATACCATACCCTATGTTGGTGGTGTCTATGCTAGCGCTGTAGATACCACCACCCAAGTCTGTGAAGTTTCCACTGGCTCCAGCTTCGCTAATGAACCACTTGACCTCAGCACCAGGAAGAAGAAGAGGATAAGGGGGCAAATCTGGCGCACTGAGATTGACGGTATAGACTACAGTCTGCGTGAACGTTGCAATCATCTCATCGCTTGTTACGCCGATGAATGCCACCTCCGACCTTGACTCAACAACGCCAATTGT
>LRSK01000039.1 GCA_001563325.1 Candidatus Thorarchaeota archaeon SMTZ1-83 | reverse complement strand
TTCAGGGAGCGGCTGTCTTCCTGGGTGAGCGAACACATTCAGGAGATGGAAGAAACATATGAGGAACCAATGAAGTATGAGGTGACGCTCTCTATAGATGACAAAGGGCATGCAATCATCTGGAAGGCAGAGGCGTATGGGGATGAGAGGTCTAGAACCGGAGTCCTGTATGACGACTTGAAGGTGCTCCTCAATGCAGGGATACGAGAGGCAATTCGCGAAGTGCGAGAGATATTCGAGCTTGATGTTGCGTTTCAACTAGGAGTGGTTTCCAATCATGATGACGTGATGAGGCAGCAGATCCCTGAAACGATCAGAGGTATCCGCAGGATGAGACACTGAGTGAGTGGAATCCTTCGATGGTTGCCAGAACTCCTGATACAGTGAATGCGACCTTGCGAGTCCCAGTGCCTGATGGTCTTTGGGCATACGTAAAGCCTTCGAGCTGCCTGTGATACTGAGAACATGAACTAATTCATTCGACTTCTGTCTGATGAATGTCCAACTTTGTCCAAGTTTCATGCAACAGCTATCAACCCAGTAAACTAGATATTGGGAAGAGTTCAGAGCGTGTTGGAGTCCATAATAATGACTGAGATTGTATGCCCCCGCTGTGGGTACAAGGAGATCGCCATGGTGAAAAAAGAGATGACCGGGGGCGGCGGATACAAGAGACACTTCCGATGTCCAAGATGTAGCAATACCTGGCAGAAGAAGGACTGAATCTTCTCACTGAGATTGGGCAATCCCGATGGATGCCAAAATGATTATATCAAGACCGTAGTGTTCATCCAAACCACGCGGAGGTTGCCAAGCCAGGTCAAAGGCGCTGGGTTTAGGTCCCAGATGCAGGCACCGACTTAAGTGTCAGCAGGGAAATCCCGTAGGGGTTCGCGAGTTCAAATCTCGCCCTCCGCACCATCTATTGGCAAACCTCATTATCTCGTTATTCTCCACACTCTTCGAGATAATCATGAAGTACATGTTCTTGGCAACTGACGATAACAAGATGCAGCTATATCACCTGCTTCTGAACGCGATAAACTTCCACGAGAATGGTCATGAGGTTGCAGCTGTTCTTGAGTGTGCCTCTCCGAAGCTACTAATTGGAATAGCTGATGGCACCATCAGACTCCCTGTCTTTGACAAGGCGATGGAGCTTGAGGTCATAGATCATGCTTGCAAAGCTTGCTCTTCCGTATTCGAAGCTACTGAGGCCGCAGAGCAGCTCGGGGTTCCAATCAAAGGTGAGCTAAAGGGTCATAGTGATCTATTGAGATTCGCTGATGCTGGATATTCAATTCTCACTTTCTGACTGCAGACAATTAACATTATATCTCTACGACAATTGAATCAGACAAAGCGCATGATTGAGTGTTGCATTAATATTATATCGGAGTCAGCCAAGAATCCATTGATGCCGGGGTATCCAAGCGGCTACGGAGACGGTCTCGAATCTGTTGTCCGGCGAGAGAACCGTTGCCCTTTGAGGCTCATGGGTTCGAGAAGCCCTAACTCTCTGGTTGGGCTCGAATGTCCCATCCCCGGCGCCACCCCGATTCATTGCAGTTCATCCAACACCTGCGCCATTACCTTCTTCGCAGTCGTAACAAGCTTGTCCAACGTCTTCTGTGTCTTTGCTCCAACGTACACCCTTGCCTTCGGTTCAGTCCCTGACACTCTAACCAGCACATAGGAACCATCCTTGTAATCTATCCGAACCCCATCCACCTCGAGAACCTGTTCCACTCCGCTGATCTCAGGGACAAGCAGCTCCTTCACCCTTGGCAGAAATGCATGTTTGATCTTGTCCGGACACCGAACGAAGTCTCGCAGGATTGGATATTTGGGAATTGTCTTCATCAGTTTGATGCAGCTACCATCACCCAGCTCATCCACCATTTGTGCGAATCGACCCGCCCCTGCTATACCATCCATCCACCAACCCAATTCTGTGAATATTGGTTTCCAAGGTTCGGATGCTAGTATCACATCCTTCCCCTCCTCGGTGACTAGAAACTCCTGCATAGACCCAAGTGGCCTTCGGACAACAGACCCTCCTACAGAATTGACAACCTCATCGATCACACTGGAGGTATCAACTGAGGTGAGGACTATCCCTCCGCCATTTCTCTCAACCTCATCCCTAGCAAACACAGCAATCACACGGTTCTGATCAATGAACTCCCCGTCTTCATCTATCACAGCCAGTCTGTCACCATCACCATCGTGGCACATGGTCACAGCAAAGTCAGACTCCCGTGCCATCTTCATCGCATCTCCTAGGTTTCTTGGTGATGGTTCAGGTGGCCGGCCTGGAAAATGGCCATCCTGATGAGAGTTCATTGTTGTTACAGAGAACCCGAGATCAATTAGAAGATCAGGCGTATACTCCGTTGCTGCACCATTTGCCAAGTCCAGCAATACCTTTGTTCCCTTACTCAGTCCCCCCCTGCTTGAGAGATACTTCTTTACTCTGGACAAGTAGTCTGCCCTGATGTCTATCTTAGAAACCTGTCCAATCTTCTCCCAAGATGCGATAGTGTAGCTCTTGTTGTACAATGAATTCTCCAAGAACTCCTCTTCAGATCTGATGAACTCCCGCCCCGACTTGAAGAACTTGAAACCGTTGTCAGTAGGCGGGTTATGACTGGCAGTGATTATTACAGACACGGAGATTCCTGGGACACAACTATGATACGCGACGGCCGGCATCGGAGCTATCCCCACGTCTCTCACATCCACACCAGTGGATAGTACTCCAGATACGAAGGCATTCTTCAACATCTCTCTAGAAGTCCTAGCATCGATTCCGACACCAACACTGCCGGTACCTTCCAGATGCGTACCAAGCGCTCGACCCAGACCAAGAGCCAAGTCCACTGTCACTTTGTCCGCGATTGCTCCGCGGATTCCACTTGTACCAAACAGTCTCTGACTCAAGAGATAACCTCCTAGCTTTGGGGCAGGGCCAAATCGACGATATCCTTGGCCGCCTCTCCTATCCTCAAGAGACTGTCAATCACGAAGAGTTCTGTGTGAGGTTCACCATTAGACTTGGAAAGAACATACTGTCTGGTCTTGCCTATATCGTCAATTAGCTCCCTTTCTGCAGTAATGACCGACACAACCTTCTCGGAGTCGAACTTGAAGAGATTCTCAACGGATTTGGATAGCATTTCTTTCACTTTGTCTGCTATTGACTCCATTCTCTTTATGAAACTCACAGTAGGTGCCTTGTCAGTGCGTCCAGCAATATCCACCGACAGATCTGCTATCCTTTCAATATACTGTGCTGCGAGACGAAGGTCGAGTGCTTCCACAGGTGCGATACTCATTATCTCAGACATCCGAGGATACTGAATGGCAGATCGAAGCTCTCGTACAATCAGGAAGAAGAGCCTGTCGACCTCCTCATCGCGTTGGATAACGTCCTCAGCAAGGTCTTTTGCCCCCTCGAAGTACGCCGTGAGAGCGTCATTCAGCATTCTTGAGGCAATGAGGTTCATTCTCTTCATTGCCTTCCTTACTGGCAGCGTCGATGGGTCCACCAAACACCTAACCACAATCTCGTGTCCATCATCATGAGTTATCTCGTCAGTGATTTCAAGCGCGACGAATCTACTGATTATCTTCTTCAGCTCCAGCCTCTGGTCGGTCGTTATTGGCTCCCCACTCGCTACTCGAATCTCATCAAACCCCAACAGGTATTTGCTGGTAATCTCCCACCGAAGGTTGGCCTCGATTTGAACTGTGGTGGTCCTCGGTTCTCCTGCTTTCGGAAGTCGCGGATCAACGATCAAACACCCGTCCTCACGTTCGGCAACAACAACAGTGTCCCCTTTTCCAAGCTTCTGCCTCAGGACCCAGTCTTTGGGGAGTATCACCAAGAACGAACTACCTTCATCTCCACCAGTCTGCTGCAGCTTCCTGTACGTGACCATTCTCTCCACCCAAGCTAGATGGCGCCAAATCCTCGTTGAAATGCCCGCTTATTACACTTCCCGCATCTACTTCTATCTCAAATCCGACGAAACTAGGAAGTTTAGTTCAGTTCTTCAAATCATGAATTTGGGCGATGTTTAAATCATAAAGCTGCGACAGCGGCAGCGGTTGCCATTGACACAAGCTGACCGTCGAGCATTGTTGAAGAAGCTGGTAAAATCAGGCATTCAGATATCTCCCGACGCGCTTGATTTCCTTCTGGGTTTAGAGGCACCTATGTCCGTTGTAGATTCCTTGGTCGGTCAGCGTAACGTTTTGACTCACCCAGCAGTCCTATCCCGTCAATACCTTACGGAATGGATCACTGGAGAGATTGAGAAGAAAGACCCAACGCCTACAGTGGTCCAAATCGAGTCGTTGTCTGAAATAATCGAAAAAGAGCACGAATCCGGATTCCCTCAGGTAGACGTTGGTCCACTAATCAGTGTCCTGAAGAATCCCACGTACGACAGAGTAGGCTCCAAGGGGACTGTTGATGATTTCTTGGCTCTATTCAGAGATAGGTACCATCGTATCAAGAGAATGTATGCAAGCCGGGTGGACACACATGATGCTCTGTCTCCCGTTGCTATCGAGATGAAGCAAAGAGCGGCAGCGGGCCGTCTAGTAAGGACCAGTGAAGCACAGCCGACTCCTAGGCGTTCAAGCGTGAAGGTTATCGGGATTGTGAAGGAGAAGAGTGTATCAAAGGCGCAGAACATAGTCGTAAACATAGAGGCGTGGGAGAAAAGGCCGAATAGGCGTGATGAGGAAGAAGAACACAGCATCGAGATAGTAGCAGTAGTTCCTACTGGTCAGGAGGGGGAGAAGGGTCGACAGCTGTCGGAGAAGGCCAGTTCAATCATGCTAGATGAAGTCGTGTGCATATCAGGCTACCTAGATGAACGTGGGCGAATGATAGCTGATGACATAATTCTCCCAGATATTCCAATGAGTCGTGAGGTCGGAAGGGCTCAACGAGATGTCTACGCAGCATTCATCTCTGACATTCATTGTGGAAGTAATGAGTTCCTGGAAGACGCATTTGACCTCTTCATCGATTGGCTTAGGGGGAGGGACGTTGACAGTTCCGAGAAAGAGATGATCAGACAAATCAGGTACCTTCTGATTGCAGGGGACCTTGTGGACGGGATTGGAGTCTACCCCGAACAAAGGAGTGATCTGGCGATACCGGACATTCATGCTCAATATGCTTTGCTTGCAGAGAAGCTAAGGAGAATCCCAGAAGAGGTGAAGATTCTCTGCATTCCTGGTAATCACGATGCTGGTAGGCAGGCCCTTCCACGTCCTCCCATTGCTAAGGAGTTCGCCGGCTCTCTCTACAATCTGGGCGACCGCCTGATGATGTTCGGCGACCCCTGTCATCTAGTCATTGAGGGTGTCAACATCATAATGACGCATGGTGACTCCCTTGATGATCTTGTGACGAGCATCCCCGGTGCATCCTATGAGAAACCAACCGTGTCGATGGCAGCCCTCCTTCGGAAGCGCCATCTTGCTCCAATCTATGGTGGCAAGACAGAGCTTGCTCCACTGCATAGGGACTGGATGGTGATTGATACTCCTCCAGACCTGATTCACTTCGGCCATGCCCATCACAACGAAACGGATGCCTACCGCAGCGTTCAGATCATTAACTCAGGGACTTTCCAAGGACAGACAGAATTCATGCGCAAACAAGGCATCAAGCCAACACCAGGAATCGTGACTCTCACGAACCTCATGACTAGGAAACTTGAGGCCAGAGTCTTCTATGACTCGTCAACCCCCTCCTAGGTACGAATCAATCTACAGCACTTCTTCGGCAATCTTACTTAGTCGAACGTCCTCGTCAAGAATCGCACCTATCTGCTGTTTACTCACAGCCAGTCGTATCTTCTTAGTCCGTCCATATCGTCCCTTTGAGATGACGGTTGTGTTGATCAACCCAAGCATATCGAGTTCTGCTATTAGGTCCGAAATACGTCTCTGAGTTAGCGTGTCTAGAGCCAATGATTCTGCAATCACAGAGTACACATTGTAGCACTCGCCAGTGTAGATATCTCGTTGACCCTTGCTAGTCAAAGCATAGACCGAGAAGAGTACCGCCTTGGACTGGAGTGGCAGTGTCTTCACAGCCTCTGTGATTGTATCTCGCTCGATGATCTTCTGGGCCTCGCGAACGTGTTCTTGGGTTACCTTATCATCGCCATTACGTTCAGCAAGCTCGCCAGCAGTTCTCAGCAAATCAAGCGCTCTTCTCGCATCACCATGTTCCTGAGCGGCAAGGGCTCCAACCAGATTGATGACCCCCTCTTCACCTATGGCACTCTTGTTGAAGGCGATGTTCACTCTCTGCTGCAGAATTCCCTTCAGCTCAACTGCATTATATGGAGCAAAGATGACCTCCTCTTCCCCCAGAGTCGATAGGACTCTCGGGTCCAGCATCTCCTTGAACTTCAAATCATTGCTTATTCCGATTATTGAGATTCGGCTATTGTCCAATTCTCCATTCATCCGAGTCAGACCATAGAGGATGTCGTTGCCTTGGCTGACATCCCGCCTTACAAGAGAATCCACTTCGTCCAGGACGACAACCATTATGTTGGAATCTGAGTCAAGCTTTCTCTTGAAGATGGACCTAATCTCGTCAGTGGGCAAGCCTGTGAAGGGCACTTCGGATCCATCCGGCATTTTGGCATCGATATCTTCACACAATTGGCGTAACACTCTGTAGTTAGTACCCACGATACGACAGTTGACATAGGCTGTCAATGGATGACTCACTCTGCTTTGTTTCGCCTTCTTGACAAGCAAATCCAAGACGTATCGTGCGACTACCGTCTTACCGGTTCCAGTCTTTCCGTAGCACAAGATGTTTGATGGCGGTGCGCCACGGAGTGCGGGGCCTAGAATAGCTCCAATCCGATTCATTTGCCCATCACGGTAGGGCAGGTCATCAGGGACATATGTTGGCCGAAGCGCGTTTCTGTCCCTGAAGATGGCCTGACCCTGAAGAAACTTATCGAAGAGTTTGTCAAGTGGCTTCTCCATTGCCTGCAGTCTCCATCCGAAAGAAAGGCAAGTTCCACTGGATTTCCATTGGAACCTATGGAGCTTATGGAGCTAATCCTAGTGTTAAAGCTACGTATTACTTGAGCTCGCTTGTAACATGAGTCCGTAGCATTCATCTAGGAATACAATCAGGGCTGAGAGCGTATCTTGTACTGAGAGTGCTGAAGGTTTGCGTCTGAGAGACTTGGAGATCGCACTACAATCGATAGAACGCATGGACGAGCGTGATATATCCTTGGAACAGTACCCCACGCCTCCAGACATAGCTGCTTCGGTTCTCTATGCCGCACAGATGGAACACAATGACATTGCGGACAAGACAGTCTGCGATCTCGGCTGTGGCAATGGCATTTTTGCCATTGGAGCGGCTCTGCTAGGCGCAAAACGTGTTATTGGGATTGATATGCAATCCAAAGCCTTAAAGGTCTCTCAACGAAATTCAATCGCACTCGGGACTGAAGACACGACAGACTGGGTCCTGGGGGATGTTTCCTCGTTTGAAGTGAGAGGACCCTTTGATACTGTGGTGACCAACCCCCCTTTCGGTGTCAAGAAGAGAGGTGCGGACCTGAGGTTCCTACGGAAGGCAGTGGAGATCGCAAGGACTACGTATAGCATGCATCTTGCAGGCGATAAGAACAGAGCCTTCCTCAGAAATGCAATCGAAGACCTTGGAGGAGAAGTGGCACAGGTCGAAACTTTCGAGTTTCCCATAGATAGAATCTATGAATTTCATAAGAAGCCCAGACATCTGATTGGAGTGGACCTTTACCGCATACGTAATGAAGAGCGTGAATAAAATGGCTGATGTTAAGACTGGTGACGTTGTCATACCCGGAGACCAGCTCTGTGTCATAGAGGAGCTCTCACCAGACTACGGCACCTATGAGAAAGATGGAGTTGTGTATGCAGCTACATCGGGGGGAGTTTCAATTGACTTGAAGGCACGGAGTATAAGAGTACTCGCGGCTGATGGCACTATGAAGCTAGCACTTCCCGTAAAGGGTGACATCCTGATAGGTTCGGTGGTGAATGCGTACGAACAGCGTGCCGAAGTCAGCGTTGTGAAGCGGAATGGCAAAGACGTATACAGCCCTCTTGCTGGAGAAATCCACATCAGCAATGTTACTCGCCGATTTGTCAGGTCGATGTCCAATGTAGTACGTCAGGACGACATCATACGAGGTGTGGCTCTGAACTCGCATGAGATACCTGTCGACATCAGTCTTGTCGGTCCTGAGCTGGGAGTCTTACGTGCCAGTTGCATGAAATGCGGCAACGATCTGACGCTTACCAGCAACAACAACATGTTCTGTCTTCGTTGTGAGAATCGAGAAACACGTGAAGTAGCAAGGGACTACGGTGTGATGTTTGGCATTGAGCCAAGAAAGGACCTTGCACCTCGTAGAAGAACGTACGATGACAGGCGGCGAGACGGAGGACATCGGTCTTTTGACCGGCGTGATAGGAGGTCTGGATCCAGACGTTATGGTGAAGATCGCGGCGACAGAGGCCGCGATGAAAGAGGTAGAGGCAGGAGGCGAGAGTAGAATGAAGCCTAAGGTACTAGAGCATGATCGATATGAGCTAAGGATTGAGTTTCAGGGAGAAGACCATGGGTTCTGCAATTTGCTCCGTAGAACTCTTCTAGAGGAGCCTTCAGTTGAGTTTGCTGGCTACCACCTAGAGCACCCTCTTCTTGCCAGTCCGGTAGTCACCTTGAAGACCAAGAAGCGAATGGCCACCGTAGTGCTTCGCGAGGCCCTTGAGAAGATACTTGCTCGAACTGAGGAATTCCGCAAGGGGTTCAGTCAGACATTGTCAGATCATAGCATTGGTTAGACTTAATGAGGACAAGACCGTCAGTCTGGTGACTCATTATGTGGAAGTTTGTCAAGAAGTATCAGAGTATTGCAGACATAATGAGGGACAAGGGCCTAGCGAAAGTTGGTGACGGCCTAGTCAATCTCTGCTACTCGCTTGCAAAGTCCGAGGTACTTGGAGAGGCTACTGGCGAGAAGGTACGTGACAGTGTACTTGCACGTGCATTACGTGCAACTCCCATCTATGGTCACATCTCTCGAAGGACTGATTCCGGAGCTGCCGCCGATGCATTTGAAGCAGTTGTAGCGTATTTGTGGCTGACCGGGAAGACAACTACAGAAACCCTGGTTTCCACCCTTGTAGAGAAACTGGACATTCATTCTGAGATGAACAGGAAGCAGGAGGGTGAGATAGCAGTGGAGGCCTTCCGAAACGTGCTGGAAGGTCTAATGGACCTTCTTCCTGACTCATAGGAGCCTTCCATGGCACCAGCAAGGACTAGATGTTGTTCAGCAAGCCTTAATTTGAAACAGACTAGCAAATTCGAGAATCCCGGGGTGCTGTGAAATGGAATTCTGTAGCAAATGTGGTGCTATGATGATACCTTCGTCAGATGAAGACGGCTCCCGTTTCCTGAAATGCAGAAGCTGTGGTCACAAGAAGAAACTGAAAGGCAAACTTACAGTCTCCCACAGAATTGAGAAGACGCCCCGTGACAGAATAGTCGTGGTCGAGGACGACTCAATTCCCATGCCTGTTACAAAAGCCGTCTGTCCAAAATGTGGGAATAATGATGCATACTACTGGACGGTTCAGACTCGACGAGGAGATGAAGGCGCGACCGAGTTCTACAGATGTACCAAGTGCAAGCACACTTGGCGAAACTACGGCGGCTAGACGCATTGAGAGGCAGAGGCACGCCAGCGAGACTAACACATTTAAGACCCTGACATGTTGCCACTACAGGACTTAATATCCGACTTCGTCCGAACTAGACTTGACGGTGCGTTCAGCTTGACTGAGGAAAGGAAGTTTCCACGCAGAAAACCTGCAAAGCTCACAACCATTCGTGATCTCTCTCCAGAGGTGGATACGCCTGTGAGAATAATGGCGGTCGTGGTTGAATCAAAGCCTGGAGTCGCACTGGTACAAGACCGCTTTGAAGATGATGTGGAGAACGCCGGCACTGTTGTCGTCAGCGTGGAAGGAACACTCGACGTGGGTGAAACGTACTTCCTACTAGGTGAGGTTACAGAGAAGTCCGGGCCTGATGGAAAGGAGCTTCGGCTGGCAGCTTCCTTAGTTCATAAGATTTCGGGCCTCGATGTCAAGCTTTACAAACAGGTAGTGGAGATGGAGAGTAAGATAGTTCAAGCACTGATTAGATGATGGAGGAGAAGCTGAGATGTTTCATGCAACACTTGACAGCACTAGCACGTGGAAGCAAATCGTAGATGCCCTAGCAACGCTTCTCACGGAAGTTCATTTCGTGGTATCTGAAGACGGGATCTCGCTTCGACAGCTAGACTCATCTAAGGCTGCGATGGTTGACCTAGTTCTACCAAAAGGAGTATTCCAGGAGTACAGCTGTGACGCAGAACACGACATATGCCTCGGAGTTGACGAGCTCAACAAGGTGAGCAAGCGAATGGCTGGAGACGATCGTCTCGAGTTCAATCTCGATGAAGAGGGCAGACGGTTCGAGATCAAAATGATAGGTCAGGCACAACGCCAGTTCAAGCTCCAGCTTCTCACCCCACATGATGAGAGAACCAAGAAGCCCACTCTTGCATTTGAGGTGAAGGCTGAGATGTTCGCTGATGCATTCAAACAAGCCGTGAAGGACATCGGAGTAGTCTCGAGCCACATACGAATAGCTGCGAGCGGCAAGACACTATCTTTCACGGGTGAGGGAGATACAGGAGAAGCCGAGGTCTCATTGAAAGCGTCTGGAGATGATTCCGCAGTGTTTCACATGGAATCAAAGGGCAAGCCGACTGCTATGTATGCACTGAATTATCTCTCCGAGATTGCAAAAGCGATGTCTACTGACAGTCTGACCGTTCAGTTCAGTTCCAACAAACCGATGCTACTCGAGTTTCCGATAGCAGAAGTCGGGAGCATCAGCTTCACATTAGCTCCACGGGTTGAACGGAGATCAATATGATCTATGGCTGGGGCTCCAGTATGATGGGAATGCCTTCGAGAGAAGGGTCTTCCCGGTCGCCACGAAATCCCTTTCTAAGACGCACCGTATCACCTGGAGAGGGCTCTTGACGGAGATGAAAGCGATGCCTGGGCAAGCTCGGGAAACTGTGAACAAGTTCCTAAGACTCACTTTTCACGACTTCTATCGCTCAAACAAGGAGAAAGTCGACGAGCCCATCCGAGTCGAGACTCGAGAGTTTGCCGCACAGGACTGGGAAATCATCTGGCAGTGTGGACCAGAGATTGAGAATGGGGAGGTTAAGAAACCAAGTTGTGGCCAATCAGGCAGGTCGTTCTTGAAGATCACATCATGTCCGAATTGTGGGTCACGCGGTATTCAGATGACGGATTGGATACGCCATCTTGGTTTTCGTAATCAAGATGCGCTGCTGAATTGGTTGATTGAGTCTGCCCCGTCAAACGTCTATCATTCTGCAGCCTTCTATGAAACGCCCGTTGCCAGACATATGGGTGAGAAAGTGTGGCAAGGAGCCGAGCTAGTCTTCGATATTGACGCGGACCATATCTCCACAGAATGCAAGAACAGCCATGATGCTTGGAGGTGCAACAACCCAGACTGCCAAGAGACTGGAACTGGAGATCCTCCTGAAGTTGGATGTCCCAAGTGCGGAAAGACGGCGTTCAGCGCTCGTAGCTGGCTATGCGACAAGTGTCTTGATGTGGCAAAGGAAATCACATTGAGAGTTCATGATGAATTCCTGATTCAAGACTTTGGTATAGACCCCGATTCCATCCAGCTGAACTTCAGTGGGCACAGAGGATATCACCTCAGGGTTCGCGACCCTCGTGTCTTCAAACTTGATTCAAGAGGCCGAGTTGAGATTGCCCACTATATCACTGGTATGGGCTTCAGGGTGGCCCCAGTAAAAGACGAATCCCCAGCGGACAGGCATAGGGTAATCATTGTTTCAAAGGAATTCCCTCTACCCACCAGGAACCGGAGCGAACTGAATGTTCCTGGATGGGGGAACCGTGTGGCAGAAGCGATGATCGAGTTCATCAGAAACATCGACTCCTACGAGGGAACTGAACGTTGGGTGAAGTACTTCAAAGATAACGAGGATAACAAGAAGATAGCAGCTCGTAACAGAGAGAATGCCATTCAAGGTCTAATGAGGGACCCTCCAGTTCTAAGCTCATGGGTGAAGTCAGTGGGGGACAAGTCATGGCAAGAAATCGCGATTCGGGCAATCGAGGCACATGGAGGAGAGATAGACGTCCCCGTGACTCACGATATTCATAGAGTGATAAGACTGATAGGAAGTCTACACGGGAAGACCGGTCTCTTAGTCACTGCACTTAATCGTGACGAGATTGAAGCCTTCAATCCGCTTAGCGACTCTCTCGCAATAACTGATGGCTCTCTGAAAGTCAGGTTTGGTGACAGCCCTCTTGCTGTGCCCAAGATCAGGATTGGCGATGATACTTTAGGACCTTTTCATAATGAATCAGTAGAGCTACCCATGGCCGCAGCAGTCTTCATGCTATGTAAGGGGGTGGCAACGATTGAGTAAGCCCATGTATGATATGATAAGCGCTGCATGGAAAGCTGAAACAGAGAAGGAAGAACTGCAGGACTTGAGGGACAAACAGCTAGAGAGAATGACGGAATATCTCTCCAAGGTACGATTCGAGCTGACCGAAACTGCTGCAGGGAATCAGCTTCAGGCGGACCTTTTATCACAGGAAGCACTCAATCTCGAGTTCATGCTCAATGACCTCCTGATGGTAAGAATGAACAAGATTGTGAAGGCAGCACTGGCACAGAAGCGACCTAATGCAGAACTAACCTTCTCAGAGGAGATGTTCTACAGACATCTTGTTCGAGGTATAGATGGGCATCTAGAGTCAGTCAATGAGTCACTCACAGGAATGCCATTGTCCAAGCCAAAGCAACCACGGGCCGAAGCCGAATCGTCGGATGCATATGACGAAGTGGAGTATATCATTGTCAAATTCGTAAACCCGATTGAAGACGCATTTCTCGGCATGGATGAAGCAACCTATGGACCATTCAAGAAGCAGGACTTGGCTAGAATTCCCCTTGCCAATGCGAGACAGTGGCTCAAAGATGGTACAGTGGTTCGAGTCGTAACAGGCAACGAGGTTCACTTGTGATGAATGAAGAGACAGTAGCCCAGCAGTTGGCTGAGCTACTGAAGCGGCTGGACGGTGTTCGTAGCTCTACTGGAAATAAGCACGAGAAGTTCAGAGTGGCATTGACTGGAGTCCTTCGTCTTCTCAGTGGGAATGAAGCAACGCTAAAGGGTCTTCAGGGGGCCCCAGAGGAGCTAAAGGGCTACATTCTCAATCTAGCAATTGAGCTAGGTGAAGAATCTATGCGGCAATTCGAATCCCTAAGGTCCCAAGTAGAGTTAATCCTCTCGCAGGTTCGGGAATCTCCAGACAGAAAATCCTAAGAGAGGGCTGGGTCTGTTCTATCTCATGCGCCCCAGAGCACAGTGGCTAATCTACTTTGCAGCTGTAATCTGCTTTGCACTGACCGTACTTGGAGGGCTATCATATCCTCTAACTGGTGCTGAACTACCCTCCATAATTGCCTACGAGGTTGGAATCTTCATCGGCATATTTGGCATCCTATTCTTGGTACACCAGAAGGCTCTTCCTGGTAGCTAGCATGAATCTACATTCCCTATTGTCTTCTACTGAATGTCACCTCTGCAAACTTTTAATATGGGAACCGAATTCCGCTGCCCAGTCCAGCCATACAGCCGGTCAAATTATGGCGGTGTATTCTTCATGGCCGAAACCGAAGAGAAGACTGGTCCTCCAGTGACCCTAATCGATCCAATTGACATGTCTCAATTAGATCCCAAGTTTCGTGAAGAGATTAGCAGCATGCCAAATGGGGAAGAGCTCTCTGCTTGCTTTGCCTGTTCGACATGCACAGCTGCATGTCCCATTGCTAACCAGTGGAACTTCAAACCACATCAGCTGATTAGAATGATACTGCTTGGAATGCGCACTGAGGTCTTGTCGAGCAAAGAGATATGGGAATGCCTGACCTGTTTCGAATGTCAGGAACGATGCCCTCAGAAGGTCCGTGTCACGGACATATTCTTTGATTGCAAGAATCTTGCCGCAGAAGAGGGCAATGTGCCAGAGAACATCCTCGTACTTGCCAAGTCGCTAATTGAAACGGGCCAGCTGTATGAGGTAATGAATGACTGGGAGCGCGAAGACTTGAATCTGGAGCCAGAAGTACCAGGCCTTTCCACTGAGGAAGTGAAATCAATCCTGAAAGGCACTAGGACTGGCAGGCTTGTGGGCGGTGATGAATAAGATGCCAGTCTATAATCTGTATATGGGATGTAGCGTTCCAGCCAACTATCCGAACTACGAGGCTGCAATGACAAAGGTCGCCCAAGCGTTTGGAATGGACTTAGTCTACATGGAGGGTGTCGCATGTTGTGGAAGTCCCAACTTGCGCGCTATAGACTACTTCGGATGGCTTGTTGTCAACGCTCGCACCTTAGCAATCGCAGAGAAGGACGGTCACGACATAGTAACTCCGTGCAACGGTTGCTTTGGTTCTCTGAAAGATGTCCTACACCACCTCAAGCACGACAAGGAGGACATGAACAGAGTCAACAAAGAGTTGAAGGCATCGGGCCTCCAACTAAAGGGCACAATCAAGGTACGGCATTTTGTGGAAGCGTTATATTCTGACATCGGAATCAGTGAGATCAAGAAGAAGGTCACCAAACCTCTGGACGGTGTAGGAATAGCAATTCATTACGGATGTCATCTTCTACGTCCCCAAGATGTGACGGAATTCAGCCCAGAAACACTCCGAGAACTCGTGGAGGCCACAGGTGCCTCTGTTATCGATTACCCGCTTTGGAAGCAGTGTTGTGGTGCAACAGTCCTACCAGTAAACGAGGAGCTTGCGATAAGACTAGCCCGTGATAAACTGAAGTCTATGAAGGAGGCCGGGGCGGTGTTCGCCACCGTTGTCTGCCCAGCCTGTGGTAATCAGCTCGATCTGCAGCAGCTCGGCCTAAAGGACACCTACGGCGAAGTCTACGACATCCCGGTTCTCTTGTATCCTCAGATTCTAGCCCTGGCCATGGGCATTGATCAAGAGGAAGTGGGACTGAGCATGAACCGTGTGGCTGCTGATCCAATCTTAGAGCATCTGACTGGTTGAGGTGCACCAAGTTTGGCCAGTCCTGTACTAATCATTGGTGCCGGCGTAGCAGGCATGACTGCCGCTGTGGAATTGGCAGACAACGGTATCAAGACAATACTAATTGACCGGCAGTCCACAATCGGTGGCAATGCACTTGACTTGTACAAGGCCTTCCCAACAGACGACTGCTTCTACTGTTTCCAAGGAAACAGTTGGCGTCCCGGAATCCGCAAGTGCTTCTATCGGAGCGCAATGATTGACCAGCCTAACATCGAACTCATGGTAGATACTACAGTCAAGGAGGTCTCAGGATCACCTGGCAAGTTTGTTGTAAATCTTGACGTCGGTCCCAACTATGTAGATGCCAAGAAATGCACGATGTGTGGTCTCTGTTTGGAGCTCTCAGATGCTTTCCGATTATTGTCCCCCCAGTGTCAGCCGCAGGCTGTGGTATTTGATCCCAATAACGCTGATGACGGGACCAAGAAGGCCGCAGAGGATTGTCCAACCAAGGCAATCAACCTAGATGCCAGCCCGTCAGAGAAGACTATCAATGTCTCAGACATTGTGGTTGCCACCGGATATCATGAGATGCAGCCAATAGCCATTGACGAATATGGATATGGTAGGATTCCCAATGTGATCACTCAGCTAGAGCTAGCAAAGATACTCGATCCCAACGGAGCGACATCGGGGGCTTTGGTTCGCCCCTCCGATGGTGCCCAAGTCAAGAATTTGATGATGATTCAGTGCGTGGGCAGCAGGGACGAGAACTACTATCCATTCTGCTCCAAGATCTGCTGCGTATTCGCACTCAAACATGCAAATATCATCACCAATGAAAGAGATGGTGCGAAGGTCAGCGTTGTCTACATGGATATCCGGACATACGATCGCCATGAGAGATACTATCGAGAAGCTCGTGAATCAGGAGTGGAGTTCATTCGGGGTCGCATACATCGAGTGCAAGAACAGGAAGACAGCACACTCGATGTGATTGTCTACGACTCACTCCTTGACAACTACCTCAGATACAACATAGACCTCCTTGTACTCTCCTCGGCCCTTGAGCCACCAGACGGTGCAGAAGCATTGATGAAAGCACTTGGTCTCAAATCTGCTAGTGGGTATATTGCACCCCTAGATTCAGTTTCTGAGAACGAGGTAATAGCAGCTGAGCACGTGTACGCGTGTGGCACGGCACTTGGCCCCGCTGAGGTCCCTGAGAGCGTCAACCAAGCACGGGCTGTGGTCAGCAAAATCCTTCAGAGCAGGAAGTGATGAATGGTGGGCGATAAGTCGACGGTTCTTCTCTGCACCTGCGGCAAACAGCTTCAGCTGGACTATGACTTCCTGGAGAAGGAAACTGGCAAGCTCGACCTTGTCAAGTCTGTGAAAGTCAATGACCTGGTCTGCCAAGAACAGGGTCTAGAAGACGTTGCCAAGCTAGTTGACAGTAGTGAAGGCAGAGTTGTGATTGCAGCCTGTACCAGTCAGAAGATTCAGCCCAGGATTGACCACTATCTCAACTCCATGGGCAAGGACCCCTCAAGAATTGTCTATGTCAACATTCGTGAGCATTCAGCTTGGGTGCATTCAGATTCTACCGAGGCATCGAAGAAGACATTTGACATGATTAGAGGCGCTGTGGCACGCTCGTCGCTCTCAAAACCTCTACAATCTGAGAAGAAGGAGGTTCCAAACCACGTCACGGTAATTGGAGGTGGGATTGCTGGCATGGAGGCCTCCCTTAGCCTGTCAAACCTGGGCTATCAGGTCGCACTTCTTGAGATCGAAGAGGAGCTTGGAGGACATGTTATTCACCTCCCCATCGTGGCTCCCACAGGAAAGTCGGGCCGGGAGGTACTGAGTGGAAGGCTTGCAGCTCTTCAGAACGATGAAAATGTAGAGATCATGACCAAGACTAATGTCAAGTTCGTAGAGGGAGAGATGGGGGATTTCACAGTACACTATCTGAAGGCTGAAGAAGAGGAGGAGAAGAAACTTCAGACATCAGCTGTGGTCTTGGCAACTGGATTCGAAGAGTTCAAACCCAATATGATGGATGAGTATCGCTACGGCAAGAATCCAGACGTGGTGACACAGTATGAGTTGTCGCAGATGCTCACCAAGAACGAACTTGTACGCCCCTCGGATGGTCAACCTGTCAAGGATGTTGTCATGGTCCAGTGCGTGGGGAGCAGATCTGAGGACTACAAGCGCGACTGTAGCAAGCTATGTTGCACCTTTGCTATCGACAACTCCCTAGAGATCCTCAAGAAGAATCCTGAAGCCAACGTATCAATTGTCTATATGGACATTAGAGTCCCCTTTGAGAATGAGATGATCTACAAAGAGTCTAGAGAGAAGGGTGTTGACTATGTCCGTGGTAGAATCAGTTCGGTATGGGAAAATGACGGACAGACCCATGTCAAAGTCTACGACTCCCTTCTGAATCAGTATTTCGAGGTCGTTCCGGACCTCTTGGTCCTATCGACTGCCATTCTGCCGCCAAAGGGGCTGGCTGAGCTCTCCGAAACACTCGGCTATGCATTGGAAGAAGATGGGCACGTGAAGGAGCTATACGGCAAGCTTCGGAGAACCGAAACTCGCAGGCGCGGAGTTGTTGCGGCTGGTGGAGTGACTCGTCCACAGTTCGTGTTTGAGGCAGTGACTGACGCACAAGCTGCAGCACTAGTTCTACATAACGAACTGCGAGGTGGTACGATAGAGAAGATCGCACGCGGGGCAGTACTTGATGTGGACGACTGTGTCGGCTGTAGCCTTTGTGCCCAACAATGTCCTCGGGGGGTTCCTCTGATGATTGAAGAAACAGAGGCCGAAGAGAAGGCAGAGGATGACAAGATTCTGTTCAAGGCCGCAATAGACACCCTGAACTGCCATGCCTGTGGGGTGTGTCAAAGCCTCTGTCCGTCTGGGGCCACACAACTCAACTTTCTCTCCAATGAACAACTCTGGGCAGAGATTGAAACAGTCTTGGATGATGCTGGACCTGATTATCCAATCACTGTCTGCTTCTATTGCGAGGAGTGTTCGGTGTCCACTATCGACATTGTCGGTGCGCGTCGAATGGAGTATCCTGCCAGCACTCGGTTGATCTCCGTGCCCTGTGCAGGACGAGTCTCAATAATCGACATTCTGAAGGCCTTTGAGCAAGGCGCCAGCACAGTCATGATTGCAGCCTGTGAGACCGACCGGTGTCATATCGGCGGTACTGGCAATGAGATTGCTCAGGTTCAGGTAGATGTCGCTCGTGACATACTGAACGCAATTGGCTGGAAGGGCGAACGGGTCGACATGTTCAGGATGTTCAGTGCAGAACCTAGTCGATTCACAAGTGCAATTGAGGAGATGGTCAAGCGTGCTCAGAAGCTTGGTCCCACACCAGTCCATCGCGGAACTGCTGGCAAGTGGATGGAGGTGACAGAGTGACCAAGGTGACTAGTGGGCTGGATGCCATGGCACCCAAGAGACGCCGCATGATGGACATGATCCTTGCTCTTGGAGGCCTGAAGGAGGAAGCTGCAATCCCGCTCAGCAAGGTGAGTCAAGAGATTGCTAGCCTTAGAAGCGAGCTAGAACCACTAGCTGACGAGATTCTCGCGTTCCCAGATGCATACTTCGATGAGTTCTTTCGGGCGGCAGAGAAATCCAATATTGTATCACAGATCTCTGACAAGGCGGTTCTCCGGGAGGCCATTGTCAGTCTTGAGAAGGCGTGTTCAATACTTGATACAAGTCCAGTCCGAGGTCTGTTAGATCTACTACAGTCTGCTCTTCAAGCCCTAGAGGGTGTCAAAGACACAGAAGTATCTGATTCTGCTGTGGACCTAGCAGAGGTACTGAAACCGCTCCCAGACCTGATTGCTCAGATTGAGTCCGTCTTGGAGGACTACGAGTCCAAGAGACATTCTGAGGCAGAGGCCGCGCATGCAGAACTAGAGTCACTGATTGAATCCATTTCCGACGCTTTGCCGGAGATTGGCAAAGACGTTACTTTAGCATTGGATACACTTCAGAAACTAGGCACAAAGACCCGATATGGACCATTTCTGCGAACTGCTGCACAGGTAAAACGCGGCATTCGCGAGGAACGGATAGATGAAGACCGTGCGTCAGATCTTGTCCTTGGAAATATACTCACTGAGCTTAGACGAGGCGTGATTATGTTCATCCTCAGTAAGATGGGCTCAAGAACGGTCGTTGAGATTGGTCAGCTCATGAGGGAATCTCCCGCGCTCGTCCAATCCGCTATTGTGAGTATGATTCAGAGGGGAGAAGTCGAGATGATTGGTCTCGATGGTGATGCCCCCGTCTTCTCCAGAGTGCTCGAAGCCACTCCGAAGACAACGTTAGTACTCAAGAAGATAGTCCAACAGATTCGTGGGGTGTCCAAGTCACTTGAGGGCGACATAAGGTCATCAGTGGAAAGGTCGCTGAAGCAACTAGAGCCCCTACTTGAGAGGCTACAGAAACTGGGTCAATATGATGAAACGCAATTGGCTGACCCGATGAACAATCTCCGTGGTATAGTCGACGATGCAACAGAGGCTGTCTTGAGTTTTCAGAGTGCGGATAGTTCCGAAGACTTACGCCTGCTTGTGTCTGCAGGTCTGGAGGCCTTTGCACGGTTTAGACTCAAGATAACCTTGGAGAAGGGCCCGAGTCTAGTGTCAGGCACGAATGTCTATGGGGAGAAGTTGGACCCAGAGGTCTATGAGAATATGATGTCCAGCTATTTGGACAGCGAGCTTGAGAGAGGAACAATGCTGATCCTCATCCGTGAGTTAGGTGCAATGACTGCAGAGGACCTTGCGAAGAAGACGAACATCCCCCAGAATAGAGTATTACAGCATCTACTCCGTATGAAACGCGATGAACTACTCACCCTTGCAGGCGAGAGTCACGGTTACGTTCTATTTGATGTCCCCCGAACGCCAACCGAAGCTGAGATTGCAGTGGAAACCGCAAGCAGTCAAGCTCTCCAACTGACTGAGGCCAAGGCGGAGGTGAGAACGCTTCTCGATGATCTCCGGGCTGAGGACATTGGTAAGCTGGCCAATGCCCTAGAAACCCTATCAAGAGGTCGTGACAGACTGACTAAGGTGTCAGTGGATGGTATCAACGTGGGTGAATCTGTGCTGGGCGGGGTTGAAGACAAGATAAAGACGGCTGTCTCCTTGACATATCGTACACGCACACGAATTCCTAGCACTCGTGCCAAAGTGACCCTGGATGACCTGATTGATGTGGATGTACCCTCTGTCTTGGAGGAGTACAGATCGATGATGGGCTATGCGCCCCTTCTGGGCTTCGGTACAATTGAATGGGATCAATCGAAGTGTCTTGGCTGCAAGTCTTGCGAGATTGCCTGCCCAGAGGACGCAATCCAGCTAAGACCCGTGATTCAGGCAAAGGAACTCTTTGAGTTCTCTGAGGACTCTCTCGGAGAACTGCCAGTCAACAGGGCACTCTTCTACAGAACTGTGAGGAGCCTTGCCGCGAAGAAACCAGATGTCGACATAGTCCTAGAGAAGGACTCACCCGGCTTCGGAAGAGTTGACGTAGATCTCTGGCTCTGTGTCGGATGTCGTACGTGTGTGAGACGATGTCCAGGACCTGCCCCCGGAGCATTGGAGCTCGATCTGAAATGGAGCCTGCCCGAGGTAGTACGTCAAATCACAGCACAGGAATGAGCACCAATCGCTCACCATCCCTCTTGAGTAATGGCCTTATACCGCTGTCACTGTTTCTTCTACCACTGTAGAAAGTGAGGGAGCACAATGGTCGATTTTACTCTGACTAAGGAACAGCTCAAACTGCAGCTGGGGGCAAGGGAATTCGCCCAGGAGTACATGATTCCCTATGCTCACTATTACGACAAGACTGGCGAGTTTCCACTACCTATCATCAGAAAGTGCTGGGAGGTAGGTCTGATGAACCTCAGCATTCCAAAAGAGTATGGAGGACTTGGATTGGGAGTTCTGGAGCAATGCATAGTAGTGGAGGAGATGGCCGCCGGATGCGCTGGAATGACCACTAGCATCTATGTCAACACACTAGGTGCGGAACCCATTCTCGTAGCCGGCAACAAGGAACAGAAGGATAAGTATCTCAAGCCACTCACCGAGGACTTGAAGTTCATTAGCTTTGCGTGTTCAGAACCCGGAATGGGTAGTGATGTCGCTGGAATACAGACCAGAGTTGAGAAAGAAGGTTCGCATTATGTTATCAACGGGTCCAAATTTTGGATCACCAATGCACCTCATGCAGACTATTTCACAGTGTTTGCTAGCCTTGACCCTAGGCAGAGGCACAGGGCTCTTTGCGCATTCATTGTCGATGCAGACACACCCGGCGTAAAGACAGGCCGCCCGGTCGAGAAGATGGGCCACAAGGCATCCACAACATCCTCAGTCATATTTCGTGATGCTAAGGTCCCAGAAGAGAACTTGCTAGGCTCAGAAGGCACAGGATTCCCCATTGCCATGAAGACGTTCTCCATGACAAGGCCTGCAATTGCGGCATTCTCCACGGGCCTTGCTAGGGCTGCTATGGAGTACGCGCGAGAGTATGTCAACAAGAGAGAGGCATTCACTCAGAAACTTCGAGAGTTCGAGGTCATACAGTTCAAGCTGGCTGAGATGTACATGAAGATAGAAGCGTCCCGTGTTCTGTATCTCAAGGCCGCTTTGGCCACTGACACCGAAGAAGATTCCACCGTGCCAGCAAGTGTCGCAAAGGCGTTTGCAACAGATGCGGCGATGGAGATAGCTAGTGAGGCAGTGCAAATCCATGGTGGATACGGCTACATAGATCAATACCCGCTTGAAAAGCTGTTTCGCGATGCAAAACTCTACCAGATCTACGAAGGGACCAGTGAGATCCAACGTCTGATACTAGGTCGTCATGTACTCAAGGACTATGAACCAGCAATGAAGGAGCTGCCAAAGTGGGTGAACATGAAGCCTCCAGATTTCTGAAAGACGTCTCATGGAGTGATGAAGCATGTTGGTCAAACGATTCAATGATTGTGAGGAGATTGTTGCTCTAGACGGCACGATTCTTCGTGAACTCCTGAACCCTAGACATGACCAACCCGATTTGAAACTCGACTATTCATTGGCTCATGCGATGATCGGACCTGGCCAGTCATCCGCACCTCATCGCTTTTTCGAGGCCTCCGAAGTCTACTACATACTCCAAGGTAAAGGACGGGTGCACGTTGACAACGAGGTGTCAGACGTCAGCGTCGGGGACACAGTCTACATTCCACCAATGGGAGTCCAGTACATCGAGAACACTGGCGAAACAGACCTAGTGTTCTTATGCATGGTGTCCCCTCCTTGGTATCCGGATGCCGAAGAGCTAGTGGAATAGTCCTTGACAGACTATACTGACTTGTTCCTCGGGTAGAGAACCAAGCCGGTGAGAGAAACCTATGCATGTTCGTCTGCTGTCTGAGGAGGATCTTGATATCGTTGCAGACATTTGCCTAGACCCGAGTGTCCCGGCAAAGTGGCGCGAGATCATGAGACCCGCGATGGAAGCACGTAAGGACTGGTTGAGAACCATGATGCCAAAAGGGCTGCAGGTGACTGCTGTTCTTGGTCCCAAGGGAGAGAGGAAGGGTCTGATTGAACATCTGCCCATTCAACTCGCGTCTGAGCCTGTAAGTGGCACGAAGTCATTATTCATCAACTGCATCTGGGTCGTGGAGGCCTTCTGGCGTACAGGAGTGGCAAGACCGCTAATGGAGCATTGCATAAAGAGGGCTGAAGAGTTCGGTGGGTTGAGTGTCCTTGCGTATGACGGCGACAGGTGGTTCGGTTTCATGCCATACATGCCTTCAAGCTTCTTCGAGAAGTTCGGCTTTGCTGCCACCGACCGCGACGAGAGCCGTATACTGCTCCATCTAAATCTGGGCGGCGACGAAACACCATCACTTATTCTTCCGAAGACTCGGATTCTTGACAGGGACGACAAGCCAATTGTTGAAGTCTTGTTCAACAACCAGTGTCCGTGGTCCGGATGGATGGTTGATAAGGTCCGGAGAAGCATGAAGAAATTCGGGGCCAGATTTGAGGTAGTCAACACAGATGATAGAGCTGTTGTCGAAGAGTATGGCCTCTCTCGTGGTGTCTGTGTCAATGGGTTACCAGTTATGAAGAGAATGGCGACGGTGAAGGAAGTTGAGGCTGTAGTGAAAGAGGCATTGGAAATGCCATGAAACAGTTGTTTGTTTCATGGTGTCTGAAAATTGATAGGTGTGAGTTCGACCACATATTTGGTCTGAATGAAGGTCTTCAGACCCCTGATTGCATTC
>LRSK01000038.1 GCA_001563325.1 Candidatus Thorarchaeota archaeon SMTZ1-83 | reverse complement strand
GCCATTAGGGACTGAGCTCCAGCTGCTGCGGCCTTTCCATACGCAACTGCCTTTGGAATGTCCATTGGTCCAAGACAAGCCCCTGCAAGGAATACTCCGTCCCGAAAAGAATCCACCGGTCTCAGTTTGGGATGTGCTTCCATGAAGAAGCCGTATTCTCCAACAGAAACGTTCAGCCTACGAGCCAACTCTGGGGTATCCTTGTTTGGATGGAGTGCCGAGGCCAAAACGACCAGGTCAAATGTAATCTCGAGTCTCTCTCCCGTATACAGATCATCTGCTAATACCTTGAGTGACTTGGTTTCAGGGTCTTCCTCTATCTCAGAAGGCCGTCCCTTGATTACAACGACCCCCATCTCGCGTGCTCTTCTGTACAGCCCCTCGTAGCCTAGGCCATGCGTTCGAACATCAGTGGCAAAGATGGCGACTTCCGTCTGGGGGTATTTCTCCTTGATCTGAGTTGCTTGCTTGAATGAGTTCTCGCATCCATAATAACAGCAATAGTCTTGTCCCACTCTTCGGTCACGACTACCAACACACTGCACGAATGCCACGTTCCTCGGTGTTTCTCCGTCGGACGGACGTTTGACCTTTCCGTACGTTGGACCGGCCGCGTTTGTCAATCGCTCCAGCTGCACGTTCGTGATCACGTTGTCAAGAACGCTGAAACCAAACTCTCTGGTGGCTGATGGGTCATAAATGTCGAAACCAGTGGCAACTACAATTGTGCCTACTTCAATCTCAGTTATCTTATCCTGCATGTCGTAGTCAATCGCTCCCGTGGGACAGACTTTGGCGCAGACTCCACACTTGCCTTGGGTGAGCATGCGGCAGTTCTTGGGATCAATTGTGTAGGCGGAGGGGACCGCCTGTGGGAACGGCCTATAGATTGCCTTCCTTTGGGCCAGGCCAAACTCATACTCATTTGTGACCTTTGAGGGACACTTGGTTTCACAAAGACCGCATCCGTTGCATTTGTCAAGGTCGATATACCTAGACTTCTCTCTGACCCTTATTGTGAAGTTACCTACGTAACCCTCAACGCTCTCAACCTCACTATATGAGAGAAGATGGATTCTGGGGTGACGGCCGACTTCAGACATTATTGGACCAAGAATGCAGATAGAGCAATCGTTCTGAGGGAAGACCTTGTCCAGCAGAGCCATTTGACCACCGATAGTGGGTCGTTTCTCGATGAGGTAGGTATCGAATCCTGCGTTAGCCAAATCTAGTGCTGCTGAGATTCCAGCAACGCCAGCTCCGATGACTGCAGTCTTTTGAATTACTGGTACTGTTTGACGTTGGAGTGGCTCAAGCATCTTGACTCGCTGGACGGACATGGCGACCAGATCTTTGGCCTTCTTGGTGGCCTTCTCCTTCTGGTCCATGTGACACCAACTCACATGCTCCCTCAGGTTCACTTGGTCGTAAAGATAGGGGTTAAGGCCGGCCTCCTCAACACAAGCCCGGAAGACAGGCTCGTGTGTCCGTGGCGTACATGAAGCCACTACTACCCTGTTTAGCTTGTGTTCCTTTATGGCGTCCTTGATATTCTCTTGTCCGTCATCAGAACAGGCGAACAGTAGGTCGTCGGAGTGCACTACACCCGGTAGTTTTCCGGCAAACTCTGCTACATCTGGACAGTCAACGGTTCCAGCTATGTTCAATCCACAGTGGCAGACGAACACTCCAACCCTGGCTGAATCATCACTCATCATGCTTCACCTCCCTCTTTGGCGGTCATCTTCAACTTCGCTACCAGCTTGGATGTGCTGACAGTATGCTGTTGAAGTCCAATCTCCTTTGGACTGAAGCCAAATGCCAATGCAAGGACCTGTGGATAGTGGAGAACGGGAATATCCAGATCCTCAATGCCATACTTGTTCTTGATTATCCTCTGACCCATATCGTGCTGAATGTGGCAGAGAGAGCAGACCGTCACGAGGCTGTCAAGATCGGCCTCATTTGCGTCCACTAGGCGCTCCTTCAAGACATCATCAGCAAGGTCATCATCCGTGCCACGCAAGAGCCCTCCACAGCAACGATGGCGACCTATGTATTGTTTAGATGTCGCCCCAACTCCTTCGATAATCTCATCGGCAAATGTTGGACGCTCAGAGTACTCTATGTTGAGTAGTTCATGAGGTTTGAGCATGTGGCACCCGTAGCGGAGGCCCAATTCGATGCCATCCAAGTTACGGACCATCTTGCTCTTTATAACATCCATGCCTATGTCAGTGTAGAGGAAATCCACTAGGTGACGGGCCTCAACCGTTCCATCATAGCGAAGTCCCGCGCTTCGAAGAATGTCCTGAATGCGCTCCTTTACTCCAGGATACTTCTTCATCGTATGATTCACTCTTTTGTACGAGTGGAAGCAACCGCTGCACGGAGTCAAGAGATCTAGCCCCATCTGCTCTGCCTTGGCCAAATTCCTTGCGGCAAGCGCGAGGCTAGTTGTAATATCCAACGACTGCATCCAGAAAGGTGCGCAACACGTTTCATTGGGTATGTCTACGATTTCAACACCCAAGTGGTCAAGCACCTTTCGCGTCGCGGCTTCATAACCTAGCAACGACCTTCGTGAGGGCACCAAGCATCCCCAAGCAATCGCCATCTTCATTCTGACATGTCCCTCCCCGTGTAGATAGCAAGAATCTTGTCAAAGCCTGCAGCAGAGAGTATCTTAGTGAGTTCTTCCATGTCTGGCTCTTGAAGCTCAGGCAGACCAAGCTTCTCGCGCATCCTCTGTACGGAGTGTGTCACTGGCGTGACTCTCCCATGCTGCGAAACTGTGCGAGCCATGTCGAGATATCCCTGTGATGCATGACCCTCCCTGACAGCCATATTCCTAAGAATCGTCACTACATCGGTGAAATTCACTTCCTGGACACACCGCTCTTCACATGTGAAGCAGGCGGCACACATCCAGATGTCATCGCTTGATAATACAAGATCTTTCAGGCCCAGTAAAACGTTGCCCAGTACTTTCCGAGGTCTGTAGTCGGTCACTGCTCCAACTGGACAGCCCCCGCTACAGGCACCACATTTCAGGCATCTCAGGAGTCCTTCGCCACCGAAGTGACCGGCCACTTCGTACTTGAATTCCCGGTCCACATCTTCGTCGCGGATTGGAACATCGTCCTTCTGGGTTCTGACTTCATGCGTTTGTCCCATGTTCGTCACCTAGTACCAGCAGCTCGGATTCCCTGGAGGGCTTACCATTGTGTCGAGGTACAGTCAGCAAATGCGATCGATGACGCACGGCAGCGGCAGAGCCAATGCCACGCTTTCTAGGTCCTACGTACTCCTGGGGTTCCGTGTTCGAAACCAGTATATCAACCAAGAAGCGTTCGACTGAGTGATTATATCTCTGACGATTTTGAAAAGGCCCGCGCCGATGCTTTCTGGTTTCGAAATCGAACACTTAGAGAATCCCTAGTGTCCAAACCGTTCATCCCACGATAAATCTGTGACAAACACGTTCTGTGGCCAAGACTTTGCGATTTTACTCTCGTTTTCGCTTTTCCATGTCCGGCATACTAACCTCGGATGAACAATGTAAACGAAATCGTACACATCCAGAGTGGTTAGCTTGTGATCTTTGATGAGCAGACTCTAACATTGTCAGCTGATTGGATGCACGATTTCAATCATGAGTTGATAGAAAACGGAATATAATTGCGGCAGGGTTCTCATAGACAACTCTAGCGTACCACATAAGAGGGGGACACGCATCGGCTCCTAGAACACTATGACTAAACAGACCCCTCTGGAGCTGGTTGAAGGAACACTGAGTTATCAGGAAACTAAGAGGGCTCCAGTGGTCCCCTTGGTAGGTCTGTTCTCATCTACAGTTTCGAGTTTCTCAGTCGAGAGTCTTGTGCACGATCCTCAGAAACAGGCTGAGTCTCAGCTACTTGCCCTTGATATGTTTGGATATGACGGTGTCTTTACATGCATGGACTTGACTGTGGAGGCAGAGGCGCTTGGTGCTGAAGTAGTGTTTGAGAACCGTGCTTTTCCCTACGTCAAGGGTCATCCTGTGGAAGATGCAAGACGGTTGGAGGACCTAGCACTTCCTCCAGTAGAAGACACTCGCATTTCCATCTTTGTTGACGCCGCTAGGATACTTTCCGAGAAACTGCTGGAAACCCATCTTGTCAGCAGCTACGTCATAGGCCCATTCACGCTGGCAGGCCACTTGCTTGATGCTGAGCGTCTGCTTGAGATCTCAATTGAGGAACAGGAACTGGCGGTAGATATAGTCGGACATTGCGAGGAAATCCTCCGACCAGTACTTGACGCTTACGCTGAGGCTGGTGTTCACAATATCGTGATACTTGAGCCCACTGCTAGTACGAGCATCATTTCTCCCCGCTTCTTTGAGAAGTTGTCAAAACCCTTTCTGAAGAGCATGGTTTCAAGGATTCACTCTCGCGGCTGTCGAGCAACAGTTCACATCTGCGGAAGGACTCAAAGGATTGTACACCACATGTGTCAGACAGGAGCTGATGCGCTCAGTCTGGACTCTGCAGTTGATTTGGGAAACGCAATCGAAACGGCTAACGGCCGAGCAGCGATCATTGGGAATGTAGATACATCTCTTCTCCTGACTGGGAGCACTCATGACGTTCGGACAGCGGCAGAGGAGTGCTTGGCCGCCTCATCAGGAAGAGGGGGCCTCATCTTGAGTTCGGGCTGCGACCTTCCCATTGAAACCCCGCTTGAGAACGTCGAGGTTCTTGTCCGCACAGGCAAGGGTGAGGAATAAGCGATGGAGGTTGGTGCATCCTGCAGCTCGGCCTAGATGCCTATTCAATTGGAGTACTTTCTGGATTGCTCGCCACGCTCTTCTTCGGAGTATCAAATGTCATCTACCGTGCAATGAGCGAAGACATTCGGGTGCTAGACATCAACGCGCTAAGGATTTGGGTCAGTCTTCCTCTTGCATTCCTAATCGCCGTTCTTCCAATCCGCCCTACCATTCTGCAGATACCCGCAGAATCATGGTTGCCTCTGAGCTTTTCAATGATTGTTGGGATTGTAGCAGGAGATGGAATGTACTTCATGAGTCAGACACGGATTGGTGTTGCGCGAGCCTTTCCGATTGCTATGAGTTACCCACTGCTCGTATATGCTCTCACTGCTTTCTTTCTGGGCGAACCAGTCATACCAATGAGAATAATCGGAGTCATTCTTACTGTCTTCGGAGTTGGTTTGATTGCAAGGCGGCAAGTCAACGATGACGAAGCTCCCAGACTCAAGGGTGAGGAAGGACTTGGTATTGCACTGGCCTTTGGCACGGCACTTCTGTGGGCTGTGGGAGATACAGTGTTCCAGTTTGGGCTAGTCAATGTTGACCCAATTGACGGAAACCTTGTACGGATGATAGCGGGTTCTGCAGTGCTTCTTCCTGTTGTCGCGCTTTCCTTCAGAGGTCCTCGGCAGGTACCCACGAGAAGGATAGCATCATTGGCGCTTATTACCGGAATCTTCGGAATGGGTGTTAGCCTGCTTCTCGGCACTGTGAGCGTGAAAGAAATCGGGGCGACAGCCACATCGGTGCTGCTCGCGTCGGCCCCGCTATTCACTACTCCCCTCTCAATCTACTTCTTGAAGGAGAAGCTAACTCGCAACGTAGCCGTAGGAACCATTCTTACTATCATAGGGGTTTCGCTTGTCATCATCTTTCATGCCTAGGATTGTGCCTTAGCTTCGTATATTCCTTCAATCACCAAGAAATAAGTAGAGGCACTAGTTCTATCCTTACGACATCTAGGATGTGATTCGGAATGGATGAGAAGCATGTTGAACTCCTTAGGTCTCTAGGCATAAAGGACATCGACAAGAAGAATGCGAAGGACAGTGCTTACTGGATTGACAGAGCCAACAGTCATCAGGCAATAGCGACTCAGAATCGTGACGTGTACAACGTCATCGATCACACCAGGGGTGATGGCATTGTCTGTTACGACTTGGAGGGGAATGAATACCTTGATCTTGCATCCGGAGTGGCCGTACGTGCCTTTGGGATGAGATACAAGCCCTTCTTGGAGTTCGAATCGTCTGTGTTGGACACGGTTCACGAGATAATGTCAAACAACTGGGACTCGATTCCACAAGTGGGCTTGGCAGAGCGACTCATGGAACTCACACCTGGGGATTTTGATAAGCAGACTTCATTGACCACTTCCGGTGCTCGTGCAATCGAAAACTGCATGAAATCTGCCATGGACAAGACAGGACGGAGAAGATTCGTGGCCTTCAGGCCAGCATTCCACGGGAGGACAGGCTATGCCTTGGCTCTTACAGCATCGAACGCGAAGCACAAAGCAGGTTTCCCGCAAGGCGTTGATGTCACGAGAGTCTTCTATCCATACTGCTATCGATGCCCCTACGGACAGAATGTCGAGGACTGCAGTGTGGAATGCGCGGAAGCTTTGAGAGAGGCAATCAGAGTGGAGGGAGATGATATCGCAGCCACAGTCTTTGAGTCAATCTCCGCGGAGGGTGGGTTCTACGTTCCTCCTGCAAAGGCTGTCAAGGCACTCTACGATGTTACGAAGGAAACGGGCGGCTATTTCGTTTCAGATGAAGTACAGGAAAGTGGTGGGCTATCGAAAACTATGACGTTGTTCCGGATTACATCGCTGTTGGGAAGGCCTTTGGTGGTGGTTATCCCATGGGGGCAGCCGTTGGTCCGCGCCCGCTGTTCAGCGGGACTTCCAGGCACTCAGAAACCTTCGGCGCAGAACCCAAGATGGCGTTGACCTCACTCTGGGTCTTGAAGCACATGGAAGATGAGGGCTTCCTGAAGAAGAACGCAGAGAAAGGCGCATACATGATTGAACGCTTGAATGAGCTGAAGGACAAGCACGAGGTCATCGGAGATGTCAGAGGTATTGGCTTAATGGCAGGGGTCGAGTTTGTGAACGACAAGAAGTCAAAGGTGCGAAACCCAGAGCTTAGAAATGAAGTGGTCAAGACTACCGTAAGGAAATACAATCTTTGGACGCTTGCCGCGGGGCACAACGTGATCAGATGGCTTCCAAGCTACGTGATAACAAAGGACCAGATAGACGAAGCAATTGATAGATTCGACAAGGGTATTGCCGACTGTATGAAATGAGGAAGGTGCGTGAGATTGAAGAACAAGAATAAGTGGAATGAATTGTACGATGTAGAACATCCACCACTTGTTGGGTTCAAAGACGGAGAAATGCAGAAGGTCTACGATAGTTCCAGCTTTGGTGTAGCATCAAACTACAGCAAATTGAAGCGACTACTCCTACATCGCCCGAGTGAGGAACTGAATGTAGTGAAGGAGAACCCTGTATTTTGGCTGTGGGATGGTGTGCCTAATCTTGAGGAGGCGCGCAAGGAGTGGGATGCCTACGTCGACCTTCTAAAGAAGAACGGCGTTGAGATTGAGATACTCGAAGAAGCATATCCACGCTGTGCAAAACAGTACTTCTGCAGAGACCAAGCGACTATGACTCCTTGGGGGGTAATCATCAGTAGGATGGCCTTGACTCAGCGCTGGGGAGAAGAGCAACTCTTCGCGAAGAAGATGTGGGAGCTT
Source organism: Candidatus Thorarchaeota archaeon SMTZ1-83 (assembly GCA_001563325.1). Next base: position 6,764 of record LRSK01000038.1, on the reverse strand, counting down.
CAGATACCTGTCCTGATGATGGTCACCGGAGATGGTATCTTCGAGGGGGGAAACTACATTCCCTTGGACAAAGACACTGTGGTCATCGGGAGAGGAATAAGATGCAATGATAGTGGAATCTCCCAGGTGGAGTATCTCCTCGAGCTAATGGACATTGACTCAATCATTATCGATATTCCTTCATACCTTGAACACTATGGCGGATATGTCCACGCTGATGTCTGCTTGAACCCAATTGACAAGGACTTGGCTCTAGTATACCCCGAGGGACTACCGTATTGGTTCCTGAATGAGCTAAGAGACCGCGGATTCGACATGATAGAAGTCGAACGCGAAGAGGTCTTGAAGATGGGCACGAACGTTCTTCCGCTTGACGCTAGGAAGGTGGTTCTTGCTGAGGAGAACCCGATTGTCAAGAAGCGTCTTGAGGATATCGGCGTGAAGGTGATTGAAACGCGACTCAACGAGCTACGAAAGGGAGGTGGCGGACCGCGTTGCCTCGTGATGGAGCTACTACGAGTCTAGAAACTAGGAGAAGTGCAGATTGGTCAAGAAGACTTGCGGATGCTGAAAGCGAAGGGGCACGCTAGTATGAAGACGAACAACAGATGGAATGACCTGTATGATGTAGAACATCCGCCTGTTGTCAGCTTTGCCGATGGTGAATTGAAGACAGTCTATGACAGTGCCAGTTTTGGAGTGTCATCGAACTATAGTACCCTTAAGCGTGTCTTGTTGTACCCTCCCACTGAGGACCTAGACATCGTCAAGGAGGACCCTGTCTGGTGGTTGTGGGACGGACCCCCCGATCTTGAACAGTCAAGAAAGGAATGGAATGCTTTTATCGATATCCTAAGGAAGAATGGGGTCCAAGTTGAGATACTGAAGGAAGGTTATCCCAAGTCACCCAAACACTATTGGATGCGCGATCAAGCCACTATGACACCTTGGGGTGCTATCATAAGCAGAATGGCTCTCACACAGCGGTGGGGCGAGGAGCAAATGGTTGCCAAAGGCCTATGGGCTCTTCAAATTCCTGTCCTCTTGATGGTCACTGGAGATGGCACATTCGAGGGCGGTAACTATGTGCCTCTGGACCGACACACAGTTGTCATCGGAAGAGGAATCTGGACCAATGAAAGCGGCATCCGACAGGTTGAGAATCTGCTGAAGTTGATGGACATAGAACCCATTGTGGTTGATATACCGGGCTACTTGGAACAACGTGGTGGGTTCGTCCATGTTGATGTATGCATGAACCCAATAGAAAAAGACCTGGTTCTTGTGTATCCAGAGAGTCTGCCCTATTGGTTCCTCAATGAACTCCGTGATCGCGGGTTTGACATGATAGAGGTGGAACGAGAGGAAACCTTGAGACTCGGCACAAACGTCCTGCCTCTGGAAGCCAAGAAAGTGATTCTTACTTCAGGAAACCCCAATGTAAAGAACCGGCTCGAGGATGCCGGAGTCAAAGTCATCGAGATTGGCATGGACGAATTGATGAGGATAGGCGGAGGACCACGTTGCTTGGCAATGGAGCTCCTAAGAGTATAGGTAGGTGTGAAAAGAGGTGGGAGAATTCAAAGGAAGAGACTTCCTGACATTGATGGACTACACGAAAGAAGAGATATTGCAAATCATAGACTTGGCTGACGAGCTCAAGGAGAAGCTTGCTAGGGGTGAGCCACACGCATATCTGACAGGCAAGACAATCGCCATGATCTTCGAGAAGCACTCTACCCGAACCAGACTTTCGTTTCAAGCAGGTGCAGCACATCTGGGAATGCAAGCCTTCTACATGGATCCCTCTACAATGCAGATTTCCAGAGGAGAGTCACTGGCTGATACAGCCAAGACGATTGACCGATATATAGACGCCTTAGTAATCAGAACATTTGAGCAGGAGATTGTCGAGGACTTCGCACAGCATATGGAGAAGCCTGTCATCAACGCACTCACGAATGAGACTCATCCATGTCAACTGCTTGCTGACATACAGCATGTAAGAGAGAAAAAGGGAAGACTAAGCGAACTCAAGATTGGCTATGTCGGCGACGTATGGAACATGGTTCATTCATGGGGGATTGTGAGCTCACTATTCGGATGGGATATGAAATATGCACTTCCAAAGGGGTACGAATATTGGCCTAGAGCAAAGGAGTTCATCGACAAGACCAACAAGGAAACCGGCGGCAGCTTCGTCATGACTCAGGACCTGAAGGAGGCAATGACTGATGCAGACGTCGTGGTCGGGATAACCTTCGTCAGCATGACTCGCGGAGCAACCGAGGAAGACCTGAAGAGGAAGCTGAAGGACTTCATGCCTTACCAAATCAACTCCGAGGCGATGAGCTGGGCAAAGGACGACGCAATCTATATGCACTGTCTTCCTGCACACAGAGGAGAGGAAGTCACGAGCGAGGTAATTGACGGTCCGCAGTCTTTTGTGTTCGACCAAGCAGAGAATAGGATGCATACCGAGAAGGCACTCATGGCGCTGCTGTTGGGTGGAATCAAGTAGATGGACAGACTCCGAGAAGACTGTCTGCTAGATTACCCCAGAAGATCGACTCTCTTACCGAGACCCTTGTCCTTTGCCGTTTCAAGCACGACATTAGCAGCAGCAATGTCCTGAGCAGATAGGCCCGTTGAGTCGAACAGAGTAATCTCATTTGCATTCTCTCTTCCGGGTTTGGCTCCCATGAGAATCTCACCTATCTCGGCGTGGACACGCGTGTCATCGACCAGTCCTTGGGCGAAAGCGTGCTGGAGCTCACCTATCCGACTACACTGCGCCAGACTATCAACCACAATCTTTGAAACGCGTTTCATGATGAGAGGGTCAAGTTCTTGCTTTCCCGGACCATCTGCACCAATCGCATTGATATGGAGCCCACTATGAATCGAGTCCGTCATGATAAGCGGCTTTCTCGATGGAGTGGCTGTGACTAGAATATCTGCCTCTGGAACGACATCCGCGGGGGTGTCTGCCACTGCAACATCGATTCCTAACTTGTGTTGAATGTCACTCTGATAGTCAAGAGCCCTGTCTTTCTCGATGTCCCAAACAGAAACGCGTTTGATTCCGAAAAGCTCTTTCAGCGCAATCAGTTGCATTCTGCCTTGGGTGCCTGCGCCCAATATGCCGACAGATGTGGAATCCCTGCGGGCCAGCACACTCGCGGCAACAGCTCCTGCAGCCCCGGTCCTATAGGCCGTTATGTGAGTCCCGTCCATGATTGCCAGAGGCATGCTCGTCTTGAGATCCATCAAGACTATGACCGCAACGCCTGGAGGAAGGCCCAATTTCTGGTTGTCATAGAATCCTGAGGCAATCTTAGTACCAATGAGTCCGAAGTCCTCCACGAAACCAGACTTGATGTCCACTTCACCACGATAGTCCTCGACATCAAGATGTTGAACGGGCGGCATCTGTACCCTGCCCTGTGCAAAGGCAGTATAGGCAGTCCTCACCGCATCTATCGCCTTGCTCATAGGCAGACATGCCTGAACCTCACTCTTTGATAGGATTACAACCTCATCCATACTCGTAACCACCCCTGGCGTCATTCTGCGTTATCACTTGAGAGTCTGAATCAACTCGTCGAATCTGGCAAGTCCTGCATTCAGTTTCTCCTCCGAATAGCCAAAACCTATTCTCAGATATCGCTCCATGCCGAAGTGCTCTCCTGGAATTATCAGTAGACTCTTCTCCTTCAGCAACCTGTCCACGAGCTCTAGCGAAGTGATTGGGAGGTTATGCTTCGGGAAGCAGATTGCGGCAGCTTTGGGTGCCACATATTCGAAGATGTGTTTCCTCGCATCAAGCCACTTTCTCATGGCAGCCCAATGACCTCGAACTATCTTGCTAGTCCTATCCAGTATCTTTGCCCGCATCTTGGGTTGAAGAGCGATTGTGGCCAGCATGTCACTCAACATCGTGGGGCATATTGAAGTATAGTCTGAGTAAGACCAGAGATCTGTGGCATGAGGTTTCTCAGACGTGATTATCCACCCCAGCCTTAGGCCCGGAAGACCATATGACTTTGACAGGCTATTTGTCACCAGAACCTTGTCGTGGTACTCAAATATCGACGGTGTCATGGGGCCATCGAGTTCTGCACCCTGATAGATCTCATCAGACAGAATCCAGACTCCCGCATCCGCTGCTATCTCAGCAATCGCCCCCAGATGGTCCCCGCCCATCGTGGCACCCGTTGGGTTGTTTGGGTTGCATAAGGTGATTGCCGCGGTCTTCTTCGAGATGGCCGCCTTCAGCCCCTCCAGATCTGGAATCCATTCTCCGCCTTTCATCCTCAAGTAGTACGGTGAAACAGAACCACCAAGGCCTTTTGTCACGCCGTATATCTGCATGTAGTTGGGCAACATCATCACAATCTCATTTGTGTCAGGGTTCTCATGCAGGAGATTCCAGATTGTGATGAAGTTCGCTTCAGCGCCTCCATTTGTGACGAGCACATTGTCAGCATCCGCATCCTTGTACATGCCTGCAATAGTCTCTCGAAGAGGGATTGTTCCGTTGGTCTGTGAGTAGCCAAGTTTTGTTTCCAAGACTCTCCTTCTCTCTTTCTCATCGGGAATCAGGTCGACAATCCTGAGTGGTTCAACACCGCTCTCTGTCAGGTTGATATCCACAGTGTGTTCCCACTCTGACTGTATTCTCTCCAGCTCAAAGGGTTCAAGCTTCAAACGTAGCACCTCAAGTGCGGATTTGGACCCGCAGGTTCTGCTGGTTTCAATCCGAGCTATATAAGAAGTTGGAAGTCTCCGTAGGATGCCATCAGCTGTGTGATGACCAATGCGAACATCCGAGACTATTAACAGACTAGCCGAGGCGATAGTGGATGGGAATCGTAAGTCCTCACCTATTCTAGCGCAGGATCTCTTGAACGAAGGTGTAGAAGCATACTCAATCGTCATCGATGCCTGCTCGGTCGCAATGGCCAGAGTTGGAGAGCTCTATCAAGAAGGCGAGTACTTCGTCCCTGAAATACTCATGTCGGCCAAGGCCTTCGAGGCGGCAATGACGGTTTTGGAGCCTCATCTGAAGGAAGCCAAAGGAAAGGCAAGTGGTACGGTAGTGTTGGGGGTCTGTGAGGGTGACATCCATACGATTGGGAAGAACCTTGTTGCTACAATGCTCGAAGCAGCTGGATTCAATGTGATAGACCTCGGGTCAGATGTTGCCGCTGACAGATTTGCCGATGCCGCAGTCGAGCATGGAGCGGATATCATCGGGGCTTCAGCTCTAATGACAACATCCATGATTGGCATGAAGGACATAATCGAAACCATCAAGGCGAGGAAACTTGACGTCAGAATCATGGTGGGGGGGGGTCCAGTCACAAGGGAGTATGCCAATTCAATCGGCGCGGATGGATATGGCGAAGATGCGAAGGAAGCTGTTGATCTCGCTCTCCGATTCATGGAGGGATAACCACTGCAATCCTCTAGGGATTTGATTGATGCAGCACTGACCGGAGAGATCCCTGAAAGAGTCCCTGTTGCGGTTGTATCCTCTGCATGGGTGTTCAGCACTTATGACATGGATCTTGCTTCGACATATGAAAATGCGGATGAAATGACAAAGGCATGGAAGGCCTTTGACCGGGAGTTCGGAGCAGACGCAGTGGTTCCAAGTCTAAGTTCCACAGTCATTCCTTCCTATTTCGGCACGACCTGGAAGTATCCGAAGGGTGGTTTCCCAATGCTAATGGAACCCGCGGTGAAAGACTCTTCCGAGTTGGATTCAGTAACCTGGGACGATATCACAGAGGACCCAAGTGTTCGCGCAGCGACAAAACATGCTGGACAGCTCGTCGACCTGTTCGGAGATGAGAGATGCGTCTGGTTCATGACTACCGGGCCACTCTCCAATGCTGCGAGAATAGTAGAGACTCAGTTTCTCATGGAGAGTCTGATTGAGGATCCGGATTTCGTAAGAGACCTGTTCAGACTGAGCATGGAGTCATTCAAGGCTGTCACTGAACCTGTCTTGGATCTTGGTGTAGACGTTATGGATTTCTCGTCTTCACCTGGTTCTCCAGACCTGATTTCTCCACGGATGTATAGGGACTTCTTTTGGAAGTTTGACCGTGAGCTCGTCAAATGGATTCACAGCAAAGGTGTCAAGGCAATCTTTCACATATGCGGCGACACGATGCGGATTATAGAGCCCATGAAAGACACTGGGGCTGATGGGCTCAGCGTCGACTCCACGTTGGACCTTGCCAGCGCCAGAAAGGCAATAGACCGAACGGCGCTGGTGGGAAACCTTGACCCTGCCAACGTTTTGATGAACGGAACCCCTAGCACTGTCCGCGAAGAGAGCTTGAAAGCCATGAAGACAGGTGGACCTGACGGTGCATTCATCCTGGCTCCGGGTTGCGATGTTCCTCCCACATGTTCTAGGGATAACATTTTAGCAATGATTGAAGCGGCAAAGCAGGATGGCCTCTATCCCCTTGGACCATGACAGGGGTTTTTATGCCCATTGACGTAGCGCATTTTCAATGCTGTCTAACGCCTTCTCAATATGCCCGTATTCTTGAGCAAAAGAAATCCTGAGGAAGTTCTCGCCAACCGGACCGAATGCCACACCCGGGGTCGTCAGAACATTTGCTCTGGCAACCAGATACAGCATCGCGATCTTAGAACCCGATTGACCTTCTTTGATCATGGCAACTACAGCAGGTGGGAGTCTGTCCACGAATGTCTTTCCTTCTTCTGACTTGAAATAGCCA
>LRSK01000037.1 GCA_001563325.1 Candidatus Thorarchaeota archaeon SMTZ1-83 | reverse complement strand
CGTCAAGCCCTGAGTGCCTATGAACTCAATTAGATGAACGAGTCTGAGGGCTGCTGTCAGGTTCCTGATGACCAAGAACAGGCCACGTGGCGGCTTAGTATATGATCCAATCTCTTTTCTAACCTCTTTCTGAACTCTAAGAATCTCTCTTCGACTCAACCGACGGCTATTAGGTAATGAGAAACCATGCTCCAATATCGGTTTCTTGTATTCATCGAGAAGGCCATAGAGGATATCCTTTAGGACCTCGACTTCCGAAGGCAACCTGACATATCTCACATCGGTGTCTATCGAAACAACATAGTCGCGAACATCTGGACTCCTTTCGTTGCGGACCTCTACACGAGTAAGACCAAGGTTTTTGCAGACTGTCTTGATGTGGTCTGCCTCATGGCCCGGGGATGCAGTGAGACCGAGGGACAGAGGATTTGCTCCTTGCTTCCCGTACAGCTCAGCAACGAACGTGTATGCATAGTTTCCTACGCCTCTATGGGCCTCATCGTATACGATCAGAGAGACCTTCTGAAGTCCATAGCTCCTCTGCACCAAATCATTCTGCAGAGCCTGCGGAGTCATAACAAATACTCTGGCTTCATCCCACATTGTGCGTCTGTCTTCAGGAGTGTCATGCCCAGTCATGCACACAACATGTTCCGGATTGACATCAAGAACTCGCCTTAGATACCGAGCCTGCTGATCCACAAGAGGCCGTGAAGGTGCCAAAAATAGGACTTTTGAGTCCGGATGTTGAATCAGACGCGCTGCAGCCACCAAAGCTGCAATCACAGTCTTCCCCAAGCCTGTGCTTAGAACAATCATTGTGTTCTCTTTTGAACCAATCTCAGCGAGATCGACCTGATATTTCCTATATTCGATGCTCTCTTTGAGAATGCCCTTTGCATCGACATAGGAGGGTTCCACTTAGCTTCACACTCATAATTGTGCTGTTACACTCTTGATAATACTCGGTCTAAAAAGACTCCTACATCTGATGAAGAATAGGAGCCAGACGTGATGACAAGTAGTGAGTCAATGCCAAGTATCGAAGCCGAGCTTTATGAACTGAGTATGCCCGGCAGGCTGTTAGGCAAGGAGGTTCTAGACAGTAGAGCTCGCAGGATTGGGATTGTTCGTAGCATTAGAATCGCATTGAACCCAACTCGCTCAGAACTGATTGTAAAGGGCGCCGAAGTGGAGTTTCCAGTTGATTTTGCCAAGGTTGAAACTGTTGGAACTGTAGTACAATTGAACTCAGTTGTGAAAGAAGCTGAAGAGATTGAGGTCCACGACGTTATTCGTTTGCAGAAAGAAGTTCTTGATGACATCAAATCATATCTCGGCGCACGCTAACTTTCTAGCCTATGGAAGGGTTAATAGCCCCTAGCATCGCATTTCGCGTCTGGTGGCACTATTATGGACCTTACTGTCGAAGCGCTAGCAAAAACTATTGACCATACTGTCCTAAAAGCCGATACAAAACAGAGTAAGATTCTGCAGATCTGTGAGGAGGCGCTCACCTACAATTTTGCAGCTGTTTGTATCAATCCAGTTCATGTTGCCTATGCTGCAGAGCTCCTGAAGGACTCTGACGTGAAGGTGTGTTGCGTGATTGGATTTCCTCTCGGAGCCAACACATCTGAGGTGAAGGCTTTCGAAACCAAGGACGCAGTACGTGCAGGTGCCCATGAGGTAGACATGGTAGTGAATGTCGGCGCTCTACGAGACGAGAACTATGAGCTCGTCCGCAGTGACATTGAGGGGGTTGTGTCTGCATCTGGTGACGCCCATACCAAGGTGATTCTCGAAACAGGCCTCTTGATTGATGACCAGAAACGTAAAGGTTGCCTGCTATCAAAGGAGGCTGGGGCTGACTTTGTGAAGACTTCGACAGGCTTTGGTCCAATGGGTGCAACTCCGTATGATGTGCGATTGATGAGAGAAACTGTTGGCAAAGACATGGGAGTCAAGGCTGCAGGTGGAATTCGGAGCTTCAAAGATGCGATTAAGATGCTCGATGCAGGCGCTGACAGACTGGGAACTAGTGCAGGTGTTGCTATCGTAGAAGACTTCCGATGGGCTAAGTATAGCGATAGCTGGATGCAGGAAGACAGACCATGCTGGGACTGTCCCAGTCGCCAGGCCAACCTTGCAAAGCAGCCCAAGGAGGTCTACGTGTGGTACAAGGAACGATGTACTATATGTCCTGACAGATCGGGGAACGTTTTCAATGACTAGGAGGAATTAATGATGTCAGACACTCCATTGCCATATATCGAATCTAAAATCCTTCGAGTATCACTGACGGAGAATAAGACCACTACTGAGCCTATTCCTGATGATCTGTATAGGAACTACCTTGGAGGTAGGGGTCTGGGTGTAAAGATTCTCTATGATACTCTTTCCCCTAAAGTTGATGCGCTATCTCCTGAGAACCTTCTGATATTTGCCATTGGACCCCTCACAGCAATGCCTGTTCCCACTGCAGGCAGACTGGAGGTCATCACCAAATCTCCACTCACGGGCACAATATTTGATTCCAATGTTGGAGGCTATATCGGTGCACAGCTGCGACGTGCAGGCTATGCTGCAATAATATTCGAAGGGAGTTCGCCCACTCCAGTCTATCTCTGGATTAACGATGAGCAGGTCGAAATCCGTGACGCCTCCAAGGTTTGGGGCAAGGATGTATACGAGACCACTGACATGCTTCTAGGAGAAACCGATCCCAAGGCACAGGTCGCATGCATTGGCCCTGGGGGGGAGAATAAGGTCAAGCTTGCAGCGATTATGACAGACAAGCATAGAGCCGCTGGTCGAGGTGGTGTGGGTGCAGTCATGGGTTCAAAGAACCTCAAGGCTGTTGTTGTGAAGGGTACTGGCAGTGTTGGAGTAGATGATAAGGATCGACTGACCGAGGCAGTCAAGCGGGCAAGACACCTCATCAAGAAGAACGCAGTGACAGACAAGTCACTTCCTATCTATGGTACATCCGTGCTAGTCAATGTGACCAACGAATTCGGTATGTTGCCCACCCACAATTTTCAGGAGGGGACCTTCAATGATGCAGTGGGCGTTTCCGGAGAGAAGCTGCTTGAGCGGCTACTAGTTGGGAGGTACAACTGTTTTGGTTGCCCCATTGGGTGCGGCCGCATAAGTCGTGTAGGTGACCAAGAGGTGGGTGGTCCAGAGTATGAGACTATTTGGGCATTTGGACCACAATGTGGTATAAATGACCTAGAATGGATCACTCTAGCAAATCATGAGTGTAACCTGCTTGGACTTGATACCATTTCTGTGGGCAGCACCATAGGGTGCGTCATGGAGCTCTACCAGAGAGGCAAGATTGATGCATCAATGAAGTTTGGCAGCACAGAAGGCCTAATTGACCTAATCCGGGATATTGGCCATGCTCGCGGTCTTGGTGCGGAACTGGGAGAAGGAAGTCGAGCCTTCGCAGAAAAGAATGGCGCTCCAGAATTAGCAATGCATGCGAAGGGTCTAGAAATTCCCGCCTATGATCCCCGTGGAGCTCAGGGTCATGCGCTCGGATATGCCACATCCAATAGAGGCGGTTGTCACCTAAGATCCTACCTCATCGGTCCCGAGATTCTTGGAAGTCCAGTCAGAGTGGACCGAGATAATCCGAGAGGGAAAGCTGACCTGGTAATTCTCTATCAAAACCTATCCGCTGCGATGGACTCGATGATTCTCTGTCGGTTCACGAACTTCGCATGGACAGTCGATGACTATGCAGAATTCCTTGCCGCGGGAACTGGCCTCCCTGTGAATGGTCGAGATATACTAGAAATTGGTGAGCGTATCTATAATCTAGAGCGTATGTTCAACAACCGCGAGGGCTTATCCGCCAAGGATGACCAATTACCCCCTCGATTCTTCAGTCCCCTTCCAGAAGGCAACTCCAGGGGCCGTGTGGTTCATCTTAATGAAATGCTTGCCGAATACTATTCCCTCAGGGGCTGGGACAAAGAAGGCCAACCGTCCAAGGACCGTATCAAAAGGCTGAAAATAGATGCCTAGCCGCAACACCTGCAAATGGAGTTGACCGCAACTGGCTCGAATGAAACAAAGCCGTCGAAAGTTCAGAAGGTCTCATGCCCCTTTCCTCACCAAGATCAGGCTATTCTGGTGCGATGAGTGTAACGTCCCGAGGCCAGCTGAAACCAGATGTGGAGTCTGTGGTCATGAGCCCAGAAAAGTGCATATATCACCACCGGGCGATCCCTATCCTGCAATGGAAGGCCACCTCCGCTGCGCAATAGCCACAATAGACAGGCAATTTGGTCCTGCGGTAGGTCAGAAGGTCTTACCTGCCGATAAGACCATAATAATCAACAAGGTTTCTTCGCTGGACGCGATGTTTGAGTTCGTTGTCGATGGCTATATCATTGGTCGTCTTCGTTACGACATCCCTCAGCGAGGCTATACTTTCCTCCTCTCTTTGGAGGGAGGGCGCCGAATCGGAGAGCATAGCAGGCAGAAGTGGGTTTCATGTTATGATGGTGTACTGGAATACCTGAAGAAAGGCGCAAATCTGATGCTCCCCGGCATTGCTGGCTGCGATTCAGGCATTGAGGCTGGTGAAGAAGTCTGGATTGCTGATTCAAATGGAGCAGTAATAGGTGTTGGAATCGCCAGAATGAGTGGTGAAGAAATGGCCCATGAGTCGAAGGGGTTTGCCGTCAAGATTCGCGAGGTGGACGACCCAAGGCCGCCAACCATCAATCCAACAACAGCCACTTGGGATGACGCAGTGAAAGCTAACAGCAACGACATCGATGTGATTGAAAACGAGGCAATCTCGTTCATAAAACGGACTATCGAAAAGCATCAATTGCCTGTAGTTGTTGGTTTCAGCGGGGGCAAGGACTCCCTAGTCACATATCTGCTTGTGGAAAAGGCACTGAATGAAAGCCCCCCACTCTTCTTTATGGACACTGGTCTTGAGCTTCCCGAAACCGTAGAATACCTGAATGAATTTGCTGTTCGCCATCAGGCATCAATTGTTACACAGGAGGCTGGCGAGCAGTTCTGGGAGTCAATTGAAACCTTTGGACCGCCTGCAAGGGATTTCCGATGGTGCTGCAAGGTTCTAAAGCTTGGTCCTGCAGCGATTGCAATCAGTGAGGAGATTGGCAGCGACACGCTAAGCTTCATGGGTCAGAGGAAGCTCGAGTCATTTCAGCGGTCTGTGGAGTCAAGGGTATCTTCTAATCCATGGGTTCCCGGACAAACATCTGCAAATCCAATTCAGAAATGGAATGCACTAGAAGTGTGGCTCTACATATTCAAAGAGAAAGAACCATTCAACCCACTGTATAATGAGGGCTATCATAGAATGGGCTGCTACTTGTGTCCTGCATCACCCCTTGCAGAGATTGAGAGCCTTCGCGAAACCCATCCGAAACTCTACACAAGATGGAAGCAGAAGATTAGTGATTGGGCTGAAAAGCTCGGCTATTCGAAAGAGTGGGCCGAGCTTGGATTCTGGAGATGGAAGAGCCTTCCGCCTGGCCAGTTGAAGTTGATAGAGGAACTCGGATTGGACATAGAAGGTGTGCGACCTGGCCCTTCTGAACGCTTGGAGCTAGAATTGGTAAAGGGAGTCTCTCCATGCACAGATTCAGGTTTTAGTCTGGAGGGACAATTCTCAGAAGGTATAGATCTGATTCGAGCGTCAAAACTGATGCCTATTTTCGGAAGGACGAAAGTATCTGAAGAGCTTGGAGCCCTCAGAACAACCTCTGGTAACAGCACTATCGCACTATTCAGCTCGGGCTCAATGACTATTCGGGGGAAAGAAGGATCCGAGATTGAGGTTCTAGCAGAGCAAGTAGAACGCACAATGAAACGGGCGCTCTTCTGTCAAGCATGTGGATCTTGCGTTCCTCAATGCGACCAAGAGGCATTGAACTTAGACGAAGCGAGGATTGCAGTTGATGCTGAAAGATGCACAAATTGCCTCAAATGCGATGCTTGGCCTTGCCCAACATATCTGAGCTGACTTATGTATTGCTAGTGATTATATAATACGTGCGTGTGCTCTGCTCACGAAACCTTAATTATTGCTCTCGAGAAGCGGGCCACCGTCTCCCGCGAAAGATGATTCAGGTGGTAAGAATATGCTCCGTGCAATCTCAATCACAATTTGGAGATTCCGACGAGAGCTAGTACTGAGCTTGATAATCTCAATGATTGCTATCCCCTTCGCCAATTATCTTGTCATTGAACGAGACCGCAATCGAAACGAGATGTACGGTGAGGCTTTCTGGATATACGGTTTCGAAGTCTACGAAATGAATGACCATGAGCTGGCCGCAGCTCTTCCACCAGAATGGGGATACAATGATGACTTGCACGTGCTTCCTGATTACTTGGGCAACATCACCTATGAGTATCCAGTCTTTGGACTAATCTTCTTTGCAATAGCCACGTGGTTATTCCCTGGACAAGGTGGTTTGCAACCGCTATGGTTGAATTTCATATTGACACTCGTGTTCAATCTGAATCTTGTTCTGATTGCGATTCTCTTGGGTGATCGCATCTTCAAGAGCCAGTGGGCTCGCTTCTTCTTCACCGGATACTATGTCTACGGTTTGATTATGTCGGCTGGAGGAGGGAAGCTCGAGCCAATTGTAGACTGCCTCTTTCTTATGTCATTGGTTCTTCTCCAGGACAAGCAATATGGCAAGGCCATGTTTGCACTTGGTCTTTCAGTCCAGACCAAGATTTACTCAGTTGTCGCTCTACCAATAATATTCTTAGCTGCGCCTGTATCCATAATATGGTTCCTGGGGTCCACTCTACTGACAATTGTCCCCTTTCTGTTTCTGGGTGCTGACTTCAGCTCCTTGCTGAACCATTTCCTGAATACATCTGCCTACAGCTCATTCATAGTGAATCCCATGTACCCCGGCCTATTCACTAGTACTCCAATTGTCGAGAACGGCACGATCATTGGCAGCTATTTTTGGCCGCCCGCACTCATACCCCTTCTGATATATGTGGGTTTCATGCTGTTCACCATTCGGCTTTATCTCCCCAACAGGGAAGCCTTCCGGAATGCATCCTTATTCGGAAAGATTCGGCTGCTTCAGCCATTCTACATCTACATGCTTCCAGCAGTCCTCTTTGTATTCAGGTGGGAAATGCCTTGGTACCTCTTCTGGCTAGGCCCTGCCATATTCCTCTTTGAGAAAGATGAGCATAGAGTTGGCTATCTAAAGGAACTGACAATTGTGGGTTTCCTCTATGCGTTTGGAGTAGTTGTCAACTGGCCATATTTCATAGCCGGACCACTTCCTGATTTCTTTATCCATTTTCCATTTGGTTGGTATACACTTCTGGGAATCATTGGGTTGATATTCTCAGTTGGAGCCGCCTTTGGAATATGGAAATGGACTTTTAATAGACGTGAGAGAAAAGCATTCCTAGTCCGTGAGGCGAGGGCACGTGGCGAGCTGGTGATGTAGGCTATATTCTGGCTCTGCCATTCTCTCGGTAGAATTCAATTATTCGTTCTCGTATCAGAGTTGATGAGTATAGTCCATCGGCCTTTCGCTGTTCAAGTCGCACGATCTCCGTGGTCATGTTCTTCTCTTGGAAGTGTTTCTCCAATGAATGAATGTCGGTCTTCTGGTCATAGCCAAGGGCAACAATATCCGGTTTGATATCTGTGACAATGATAGTATGGTCAGATGTGTCATACCCAAGGACTGCCTTGTCGACGACCGCGA
>LRSK01000036.1 GCA_001563325.1 Candidatus Thorarchaeota archaeon SMTZ1-83 | reverse complement strand
ATGAAGCACAAGGCATCAAACAAAGTAGGCATTCTATCGGACCACCACGACTTGCCTGAAAACACTACCGAAGAACAGCTAATCCTGCTCATCAACAAGCTGAACCAAGATTCCACAGTTCATGGGATATTGGTTCAGCTTCCGCTCCCAGACCATATTGACGAGAAGGCGATAATTGGAGCGATAGACTCGATGAAGGATGTTGACGGGTTCTCTCCCGTGAATGTCTATCGTCTATTCTATGGGGGTGAAGAGCTCAGCTCCGCAACTCCACAAGGGATTGTCACGATTCTCGATTCGATTGGACTGGAGGACCTCTCCGGGAAGCACGTGGTAATCATAAATCGGTCAACGATTGTAGGGAAGCCACTCATAATGCTCCTTCTCAATCGCAATGCTACAGTCACTGTTTGCCACTCTAGAACAGCAGATCTCTCCTCCTTCACAAGACAGGCCGATGTACTTGTGAGCGCGATAGGCCGGAGACAAGATGAGAGTGACCCCTTCTTCATAACGTCCGAGATGGTCAAAGAGGGTGCAGTGGTCATAGACGTTGCTACTCCTCTAGGAGATGTTGATTTCGAGAACGTGAAGAACAAAGCGATGTGTGTGACTCCTGTACCTGGAGGAGTCGGCCCGATGACCATCACTATGCTCTTGAAGAACGTCCTAGCTGCGTATAGGGCCTCAGTTGAAGGTGCAGCAGAGTAAGTGTCTAGACCTCGTCCCAAACGCTTTTGTGTGTCCGTGGGCCGAGCGGGCATCGGTGAATCGCTTGAAGGTTATTGAGTGTGTACCCAACTTCTCTGAAGGGCGCCGAAAGGATGTCATTGATGCATTGTCAGAGGCAATTCAGAGCGTTGAGGGTGTACGTCTTCTGGATGTGGAATTCGATTCAGATCACAATCGTTCGGTGTTCACATTCATTGGAGAACCTCAGAAAGTCAAGGAGGCTGCATTGAAGGCCGCCGAACTGGCTGTGAAGAAGATTGATCTCACTAAGCACGAGGGTGCCCATCCAAGGATGGGTGCAATTGATGTTGTGCCTTTCATTCCTCTTCACGGCACGACGATAGGAGAATGCATCGAGCTGTCAAAGGAGTTTGCACAGGAGTTCTCAGAAAAGAGCGGAGTCCCTGTCTATCTCTACAGCAAATCTGCAACGCGACCTGAGCGAAAGGACCTGCCAAACATAAGAGAAGGTGAGTTTGAAGGCCTTAGAGAACAGATTGGAGAAGACCCGGCTAAGGATCCTGACTATGGTCCAAAGAAGATTCACCCAACAGCTGGTGCCACAGCTACTGGTGCACGCAATTTCCTGATTGCATTCAATCTGAATCTAAACACAACCAACGTTGAGGTAGCGAAGGCCTGTGCAAACGCAGTTAGAGGACTCACTGGTGGGTTTGCTAATGTGCAAGGAATCGGCTTGGACCTGCCAGCCAAGAATTGTGTCCAAGTCTCTCTAAACTTGACACATCCGAAGAAAACAAAGATTCACCAAGTTCTCGAGGTTGTGCGTAACGAGGCAAAGAGGTTTGGAGCAACAGTATTTGAAACAGAGATCGTGGGCATGGTGCCACTATTTGCGCTAATCGACGCTCTGAGATACTACCTTCAGCCGGAGAAGCTGGACGGTTCAATGATTCTTGACCTCTACTATCTTGGTGGTGTTGAGGATCCCAAGAAAAAGACCTTCAGCGAGATGTCACTTATCGAGTTTGGTGATGAGGTTAAACGGGCTCGGGCCACACCTGGAGGAGGAAGTGTGGCTGCTGCAATAGGATCCTACGGTGCGGCCTTGGTCGGAATGGTGACTGGACTGTCTCTGTCGGGGCGAAAGTTCGTCGCAATCAAGGAGGAGATGGTGAAGCATCGACATGCTGTGGACTACGACAGAGGTGTTCTCATGGACCTTGTTGAGAAGGACTCGGCTGCTTTCGATGAGGTGATGGCCACTTTCAAGATGTCCGAAGAAACCGCTGCAGAAAGAAAGCAGAAGGAGAGTGCAACAGAGAGGACGACAATCCATGCTGCAGAGGTTCCGTTACTAACTATGCGCCACTCGTTTGATGCACTCACGCATGCGAAAGTAGCTGCGGAGAAGGGCAACATCAACTCAATAACTGACGCAGGCGTGGCAGCACACGCTCTCATGGCGGCAATCGAGGGTGCGGCACTCAACGTTCGCATCAACCTGGATAACATCAAGGACAAGGACTTCGTCAAGAAGACCGCAGAGGATGTCAAGAAGATAATAGGGGACGGCATGAAGCTCAAGCACGAAGTCTTGGAGATTGTTGAAGCTCGAATGAAGGAACTCGCTGGGAGCAGCTGAATTCATCCCCAACCACCAACCTTTAGTGCAGCAGCAGGTGAAGACCCGTGTTACATGGGTGGTCACTATGCACCTGGGGACTATATACAGAGATGTCTTTGCAGAACGTGTGCTAGGGAATCTCATCAACTTCAAAACATTCTGTGATGGGTGTGCTCCCACTTGCGGCGATTGCAGAGTCGGCTATGGGACATTCGTGGGCGACATCGTTGGGATGTATCGTGTGGATGCGCCAGCCACGAAGATGTATGATGATCCGATGGAGATGCTAGAAGGAACCAAGCTGAAAGAGTGCGATGTTCTGATGCTTGTCGGTGTTCATCATGACTTAATCGCATCAGCAGACGTTCTAGCTGACAGAATGAACGCTGGGGCTGTGATTGTACCGGTAGAGGATCCACAATGGGTGCCACCCGGCCTGCGTGAACAAGTCAAAGAAACTCTGGACAACGCAGGAATCGAGTATGCATTCCCTAAGCCTTTCTGTACGCTCACTCATGGAGAGGGGAAGCTGATTGACGAATTCATAGACAGATACAAGATCGGCCACCCAGTCTTTGAGGCTGATGTCAAGGATGGAAGAATAAGCGAGATTGCTGTGATGCGTTCTTCACCATGCGGCTGCGCCTGGTACGTATCTCAGAAGGTGCGGGGCCTTGATGTGGATGACTTGGATGTTCTCTTTGACACAATCGCCAAATCGCACCACGCGTATCCCTGTACTGGGGCTATGACTGTTGACAGAGAACTCGGGGATGCCCCACTGCATATTGCAGGATACAACCACAGATATGCAGTCTGTGATGCTATCGGCATCGATTGTCGTGGAGAGGAACCCAAACATCCACTTGCGAAGTAGACTAAACCTCTTCTATCTCTGCTCCAGACCCAATCTTGACATGATATGGCCGCCCTCCTGCGCCTCTTATCGCCTGGGCCACCTCCATTTCCTTTCCTGGTGCAAGCGCCAGCATAGTCCCTCCCCCTCCGCTGCCGTTGATTTTACAGCCCAGCGCACCTGCAGCTCTCGCTGCGTCAATCATTCTCTCTATCTTCGGGGTCGACCTCTTCAGGACCGTCTTAAGGAGGTGGTGATGCTGGTCAATCAGATTTCCCACTTCTCGCGGGTCTGGTCGGTCGGTCCTAAGCAACTGGAAGGCATGTCGAGTGATGTCCCTATTCAGAAGTGTGGTCTTTGCCATCGAAATCGATTCGACATTGTTCTCTGCTGAAACTGCAAACACTTCATCCCTAGGAGTTGTTCTCTGATCAAACCCTGGAATCAGGTTGGAGAGTATATTGTATCCATTCTCAATCTCTGTCCTGATTCTCCTGAGATCTCCAACCGTGTCCCCTTTCTGCTCCAGAGAGTCACCTATGACCAAACCTTCTACAACGGCAGGCAAACGCTTGGTTTCATATGATAATCCGCAGTCCACATGTATGATTCGCCCAAACGCAGAAGCGAAATGGTCCATCATTCCTCCGCTCTCTCCGAACTCGATAACTTCTGCATTGTATGCTGTTTCCGCGAGGTCTTGCACTTGAAGCTCAAAGCCTGCCATTGTCGAGAAAGTCATCACTGAAGCAACAGACAAAGCTGATGAGCTCGATAGCCCGGCCGCGATTGGGATGTTGCCGGTGACTCGAAGGCTCCACCCATGGTCTGGCTTGATGCCGCGTCTGAAGAGAAGATTGAATGCACTTCTTAGATAGTCTCGTCGGTGTCTGTACTTGACCTCAGTGTCGATAGAGAACACATCACTGTCATCTATGTCCGGGTAATTGACGTGAATCTCACTATCATCTCTCGGTCTTGCCTCTATGGAGATGCTCAAGTCGATAGCCGCTGGAATGACTGGCAGCCCAAGATAGTCACTGTGTTCCCCGAACATACAGATTCTACCTGGAGCCCGCACTCGAAAGCTCCGCATCGGTTTCTGAATGAGATTGCCTACTATATAGGCGTTGGCAACTCTTAACCACTCTATATCGAGTTGACTACTTGGACTTTAATGCCATCTTGATAGCAGTGTGGAAATCCTCAGGTGTTACTCCAGGTGATTCTATTGAGTGCTTCTCATAGGCCTCTACGATTCTTGAGAGCACTTCGTCAGTGCCTGGCTTTGTTCCGATGAGCGCCTTCTCTACTTCTGCAATGGAATCGTGAGGCAACATGAAGAAGTCGCCACTTAGGACAATGTCCTTGATCTTCTCATTGACTTCTTCCACGGTGACCCTAATGAGCCCACCAGGTGCCTTGAAGTTGGCTGTACCGATGGCTGCTGTCGCGGAAATTCTCACAGTTCTTGCGTCCAACCTGCCTCCGGACCGCCAGTGGAGCCACTCGTCTGACAGATATTTTGGTCGAAGCTCATTCATACGTTGTTTCTCCCAATCCGTCAATTCGCCTTTCACAAGCTTGACTCCCAGGATTTCCTCGAACAATCTGAGAAGATCCTTCTTCACCTCTTCTCTGTCAAAGGTCTTGCCAGTTTCTCTCTTAATCGTCGAAAGCCTCTCCCTCAGTCCTTGGGCGAGCTTGTCGCGGAACTTTTCATCTGGGACCTTGAGAACCTTCACCATCATGTCGTAGTTGAAGTCAAAGATCAGGTTCCCAGTCAGTATTCTCGCATCGCCCACATCGCCGGCGCCGTTTCCGGAGATTTTTCGTCCCTCGACCTGTATGTCATTTACGGGCTTGAATTCGGCATCAATTCCCAGATTCCTATAGGCCTGAACAGGAGGTTTCAGGAACTTTCGATAGTATGCATCTATGTTTCTGGGCGAATTAGGACTGTCTGTTCTATGAATGAGCTGGTAGAACATCTGACCATCATCTAGGTAGACGCCGCCTCCGCCTATCACGCGGCGGGTAACGACGATGTTGTTCTTCTGGCAGAACTCCAAATCAATATCCTTCTCTATCTCTTGGAAATATCCAAGACTCACCAATGGTTCGGCAGGCCAACAGATTATGAGCGTGTTCTCCGAATGCCCTTCGGTTATCCCCTGAGCAATCATGTCGTAGATTGTCTGGGTTTCCAACGGGTCAATGGGTCCAAGGTCTAGCAGTCGCCATGTTTCGACAGTCATGGCCGGGCAACCATGTCTGTTGGTTAATAATGACTTCGGTAAGAACAGATATACCAACCATTAAATCGATACGAGTTCGAGTCAGCAGTGATACTCATGATTGAGTCATTAGGACTGACAAAGATGTTCAGCGAGTTCACGGCTGTGAAGGACCTGAGCTTCAAGGTGGCGACAGGAGAGATCTATGGGCTGCTAGGACCCAATGGGTCTGGCAAGTCCACTACCATGAGAATGCTTCTAGGCATACTGAAGCCCACAGAAGGCACTGCCAGAGTCCTTGGCCATGACATCAAGACGGATATTGTGGCAGCCAAGCGAGTGATGGGTTATGTACCTGAAGAGCCTATACTACCAGAGCGACTCACTGGGTGGGAATATGTGAACTATGTTAGCGACGTATGGAGAATGCCAAGAGGCCCTGAGCGTGAGGAGGAAATCGAGGAACTCCTAACACTCCTCGATATCCGGGATGCCAGCGACGACCTAATCGAAACCTACTCCAAAGGAATGTCTAGGAAGATTAGTCTTGTCGCTGCTCTGATACATGGGCCCAAAGTCCTGATTCTTGACGAAGTACAGGCCGGTATTGACCCAAGAGGCGCGGCTACGATAAAGGAGATTCTAAACGGGCTACGAAAAAAGGGCGCCACGATACTCATGAGTACTCATGTTCTTGAGATTGCAGAGCAGATGTGTGATAGGATTGGTATAATCAATGAGGGCACCATGATAGCTGAGGGTACTATGAAGGAGCTACGATTGCAGGCAAAGGGCCAGAGCAGTCTAGAGGAGATATTCCTCTCACTTACTGGTGGCCCGGACATGCAGAAGATCGCTGAGTTTCTGGGAGGCGTTCCTAGCTGACATTCACCGACTTGATTGTACTTCTGAGGCAAGACCTCAACCAGCTGTTCAGAATCAGAAGAACCGGCGGCAAACGTACTGAGCAGGAGAGTACCTTCAAACGCCTACGGCCATTACTCTTCGCAGTGATAATCGGAGTGGTGATAATCTGGGCCATTTTGACGGTGGTGCCGCTGTTTGGGTGGAGCAGAATCGCGCTAATCTTGTTGGACAATCTGGATATTGGTGCTACACTTTTCAACTTCATTCTGATAATCTCCCTATTGGGCTCAATAATGGTGTCTGCCACAACTGTAGGTAACAGCCAGAGGATGGAGTATCTTCTCACAATGCCCTTGACGATGAGGACAGTCTTCCTCGAGAAGACCATCGTTGTGATTCTCAACAATGCGGTGCTGTTTCTAGGAATTGGCATCCCAGTCTTCATAGGACTGAGTATTGCTTCCTATGCGCCGCTTGCAGGTTTCTCCGTTCTTATCTTTTCAGTCCTTATTCTATCTCTTGTAACAATTGGGGTTTCATTTGGTGGCCTACTGGGTCTGTTCTTCTCTCGACTTCTCGCGGGTCGACGAACACTCAAACAGGTTGGCTGGTTCCTCGGAAGTTCGTTGGCCATCATAGCCACTGCAGTGTACTACTACACGTTCTATACCTCGGACGGCGCGGGAGTATTCGAATGGGTGTTTGAGCTAGCGCGTTCCTTTGGACTCTCTTCCCGTTTCTCTCCGGGCTACCCTGTCAGCACTCTGTCACTCGGGATTCTGATAGGGGTGTCACCCAATCCTGTCGATGCACTCGTAGGCCTATTCTTCATCGCATTCGGACTTCTGCTTGCCTACGTCAACTCCTACGTTAGTGAGCTAGCACACTACAGTGGCTGGCTGGCATCTGGTTCAAAGAGAACGTCTGCGAAGGATGTGCGTAAAACCCACACTTCGTGGAATCCTCAGCCCATTCCCGGTATGAAGTTTGATCAGACCGTTAGTGTTTCAATATGGTACAATATCTCGACAATTCGCAGAGAAGGAAGAGTCCTTGCTCAATATTTGATGGGGCCAATCAGGTTTGTCATCTTCTTAGTCCTGCCTTTCGTCGCAGTAGGGGAGTATGCTATGGGGCTTACGCCCTATTTCATCTTGGCAGCCGTGGTGCCTTTTGCCGTTTCATACGGAGTATACTTTGCTGGCTACGAAACCGTATACGAAGGTAGAAACCTCATGACTCTACAGCTGGCCGCCACGAATATGGCCGACTACGTGAAGGGAAAGGTGATCAGTGCCATACCGTTCGTGCTTATCACCAGCATCGCCATCTCAATCTTGTTGTTCTTCGTAGGCCCAGTAATACTACCCTACCTTCTAGGTGTCCCAATTGCTTGCGTATTCATCTGCTTAGCGGCTGGCGCTATAGCGGCCAATGCGGCGGCTATAGGGGGAGATTTTCGAGCGGAGCGGTCGGTTCTGAGACAGAGAGGAGCAGCAGTCCAGATGCCCATAAGAGGTTGGTCGATGTTGAGAGCCCA
>LRSK01000035.1 GCA_001563325.1 Candidatus Thorarchaeota archaeon SMTZ1-83 | reverse complement strand
TGACGCCATCCTTGCACACGAAGATGCAGTGCAACCTAGCCAGGAGCTGACCATACAGATTATCGGACTTGACTGGTCGGAGTACGACTCTCTTCGTCGTAACGGAGGTCTTCTTGTGACCCCTACAGGATGGGCGCCAGACTATGCAGATCCTGACAACTATCTTTACCCATTCTGCTACTCTACAGGTCCTTGGGCAGGGTGGATTGGATACGATGACCCCCAGGTCAAGACATGGTTTGAGGCATCTCGGGGAGAAATGGATCCTGAAGAAAGACTACAACTAATCCATCAGATTCAACAGGCAGTCGTTGAAGATACGGTGTATATCTGGCTAGGTCAGTTTAGCAGTTTCCATGTGGAGAGGAGTACTCTATATGGTTACGTATTCAATCCGATGCGTAGCATCAGTGGCTTCGCGGACGTGATCTTGCCCTACTTCTATGATTACTGGAAAGAACCACAGACACCGACCGAAGCCATTGAAACTGCAATTGCTGAACTTGAAGATATCATATATGAAAATCCTGATACTCCATTGGAGGAGGAGATGGAGGATGTTCTTGCAGAAGCGGAGATTGCCTTTGCTGAGCTCTCCAAGACTCCCCCTGACAACCAAGCTGGAATCGGTAACATCGAGAGGGCGGTGAGTGACTTGGAGGCTGCTATGGAAGGCGGGTTGATTGATCCTACACAGGGAGCACAACTCCTAGACGCATTCGTTGCAGTAGCAAGACAGATTGCAGTGCACGCCTTGATTCAGGCCATTGCAGCCGATGGTGACGAAGATCTAGTTGACGAAGCTCTGCAATATCTGTACGAAGGAGACACGCTGTGGTCATCAGGATACTACAAGGACGCTGTGGACAAATACAAAGACTCACTGTGTCAGTCTGAAAGCGTCCTATCTTGACGGCGGTGCTAATCAGGCTCTGATGGATTCGCCCTAGAGTGTATGCTCATAGTGGACGGTATCATGGTGATTCGCGAGGGCAAGGACTAGGCACTTGTCGGATTACGAGGTGTGCTGTTTCGCGTCGAAGCAGGGGACTTCATGCTTCAGATCCGTCGTTGTTTTCGACGGCCTCGCCGACAAGTCGAGCCACCTCAGATGGTGTGGCATTCTCCATTGTTCGCAGCAGGTCTTCAATTCTGTTGGATAGTTGCTCCAGTGATTCCTTCTGGCGCCTTAGCCATTCTCTTGATCCGGATTCAAGTGTGGACTTGTCTATATGATATGACCTAGGGCGTCTGAATGGATCTGCTGAAATGAAGCCTAGTTCGTGTAGGTGTGCAAGGCGGTCGTAAAGTTGTGTTCTTCTCAGTGGATGACTGACAAGCAGTTCCTTCTGAATCACAGATGTTGTAGGATGCCTCTCATCCTCCTGATTGAGTTTGGAAATCACAGAAAGGATAGCAATGTCTACGGAACTCAAGTCTTGAAAGAGCTTCTCACGGACAAGTTTCTTGGCATTCTTGTGGATTGAACCACTTTCTTCCGGGAGAGTCATCGAAGCGCACCTAGTTCAAGCAGAGGGTGTGCCACCTTCGCAAAGGAGGGCTTTCCTTTGCAACGTTTCTGCGATAGCTGAATGATTATTGATAAGCATTTTTTGTGGTCGAGAAAAGTCCATTGCCAGAATTCCGGCGAACGTCCGGAACGGATTCCGGACAATGTCAATTCAGAAATCCATGCCATGGAGATCCATTCCCCACGAGAGCGGTGAAGGGTAGGAGCGGCACTCTACACGAAAGGATTCTAATCACTCTTCTTGGGGGAACTGGCGATTCGGGTAATTCTGCTTCACAAGATGGAAGCAACCGCTCATTTGTGTAGGACGAGATGGAGTCCTATTATTCTCCAATCTTGGAGAACCAAGAAGTAGATGGTTGGATGCATCCAAGCTCTCGAACGCAATCATTAGTTTATCTTGTAGTATCTTAACTCAGGTACTTGTGTAGAGTACGAATACCACGCATTAAGACCAACGAGGACTTCATTGGCACCATCGTTGTCTACATCGCCAATCACGACAACCTCTGCACTCAAGTCTGGATCGCTGATAGTGTGTTCAGTCCAAGTTCCTGAACTCTTGTCGTACTCATAATAGCGGACAGCATCGTTCGTAAGTCCACGCCAACCGTCGTCAACGATGCCTATCGCCATTTCGTTATCACCGTCGTCATCTACATCTCCAATGGAAACGTGTAGGACTGCTGTCGAGATTTCGACACATCCTCCCGGTACGTCTGAAACAATCTGCTCACTCCAAACACCCAACTTGTAGTCATAGACTCTTACTTCGTTCTCAGGTGCTCCGTAGTTCGCCCAAGCTATCTCCATGTCGCCGTCGCCGTCCACATCCCCTGAATCAATCTCCCACCCTGTGGGAACGTCGAGAATGTCATATCTCAGGAAACCGCCGGAGTCAAACTCGTAGTATTTCAGACAGGAACCACCTGTTTCATCGTATGTCAAGACAATCGTTTCGTTCTGGTTATCGCCATCGACATCAGCAATCTCAATGCCGTGGCACTCACCTAAGGAATCGTCGACACCAATCTCCGACCACGAATCGGACTGATACTCGTAGTATCTCAGCTCGTATCCGTCGCATGGAAACCTAGCGAAGACAACCTCATCGGCGCCGTCGCTATCTATATCGCCGATTGTTACTGTCGAGATTCCCGCCTCCAAGAACGTGATGTCATAATGGTTCCACGTGTTCCCTTCGTATTCATAGTATCTTAGGGAGTAAACCCAAGTTCCTTCATCGTGGTTCATGAATGCGGCCCATATCTCATTCACACCGTCATTGTCAACATCGCCAATATCCAGGCTGTGTATCCCTCCGAAATCGTCGATGACATGTTCATTCCATAGTCCAGCTGAATACTCGAAGTATCTTAGACCCATCGTTTTCTCAGTGTTGGGTGCCAGACCCAAGACAATCTCATTCTCAGGGTCATTGTCTATATTACCTATCTTGAGTGATTGCCAACCAACGTCACCGGTGAGATCGGCAATGTAGTACTCATATGCTGGCTCAAATACAATGTAGGCCTGATCTATATACAACGACGAGATTTCCCTGTTTCCCACCTCCCGGTCATTGTCAATGATTCGCAACTGAATCGTTGTGGAGGTGTCATCCGGCACATCTACGCAATACATCCTGTCTGACGTGTCATGCCTTGTAATTGCCAATATCGTCTTCCATGAACCTGACGAGAAACACTGAACGAAGAACGCACTGTCTGTGTCCGCCCATGCAAACATGTCGAACTCATTGTTGAATTCTGTATGACCGTATAGGCAGAACGAGGTGTCATCGCGTGGAGTTTCAAGATCGTCAAAGACATAGAACCAGCCCATCTCGGTTGTGTCGTCAACAGGTTTCTTTGTGCCGTGTCCGTTCTTCTCCTCACTTAGAATCTGGTAGGCTCCATCTTTGTGGTAAGTAGACTCAAAAGTTCCTAGTGACTTACCATAGCCAATTTCCGGATCTTGGGACTCCGAGTCAATTGTTTCAACGCCAGGAGGTGGTGAAGCTCCAAGGATCGTCACTGTTCTAGATTCCGAAGAGCCGGACTTGGCTGTGGAACTTTGGCTGAAGATCCGTATTTCATACGTGCCAGGACTGCCAGTCAAATCCCATCTCACGATATAGGATTCGTCTTTCAGTAGGGTCTCGGTCTGTGGTTGATCTCCGCTTCCGGGGACAACCTCCAAATCAATACCTTCAACGTTCATGAAATCTGTTGAACCCTCACCGACTCCGTACTGGACGTAGGTTTCGACTAAGCCAGCATCACCCCTCTTAGCGAGAACGATTCCTTCTACTGCGAATGTTCCGCCGTTATCGACAACGATTCCATCATGGGGGCTTAGTATGGACACGTCGAGCGCAGTCTTTGGGGGTTTCGCGGCCATAACGTAGCCAATGCCAAGCATGAATATCAGCGACAGAGCCAAGACAGGCGTGAGTCTTCGTTTCATTCTCCACAATCTCCCAATAGCTCTCGGTCTTTTCTGTCGAGGAGGCCTCGCCCCCTCTGCACATTCCCAAGACGCTGAGCCATTCTATCATAAGCGTTTTTGCAGTCGAATGAAACTCATTGCCAGAATTCGAAGTTGGTCTTCCAGTGACCCCTTTTCGAGTTTGCATCCAGCTCTCTCAGAAGAGATTGCCGCATTTGCAGCAAGATTAGATACACGTCACTTACGCTTTGCTCTGAGAAGTGCCAGAATCGCAACCGCGGCTATTGGGACTCCCACACCAATCACAATCCACTCAATAGGAATAGGTGGGGCCTGATCAGCTACTCGCAGAAGCCAGAACTCGAAATCACCCGCATCCCAGTCCACTTCAGTCTGTCCAGCCATAGCGAAATTGCCGTCACTGCATTCAATTATCTCGTGAAACTCATCACGGTCACTTCGATTGTAGATACGGTCCCAGAGAAGGTTGCCATCATCGTCAATCCGCACAAGCCAACCCCCACCTATTCCAGTGCTCATATCTCCTCCATAGCCTGCAATTGCAAAGCCGCCACTGCTGCACTGAACTATGGATTCTCCTATCCCGGCGCCGTGGAGTCGCTCCCAAATTACGTCACCATCGGAATCGGTGCGAATGACCCACGCCCATGATGTCTGTTGTACAGTATCAGTTCGCTGTGCAAGAATCAGAAAGTCTGAATCAACATTCAGAATATCGAACCCCAATTCCCAATTCGACTCGCCATAAGTTTCGCTCCACAATTGATTCCCGTCAGAATCCGTCCGAACCAGCAGTACTTGAGCATCTAAACCGAGGCTCCATGTGTTTCCAACCATGGCGAAACCGCCGTCACTACACTGTACCAAACCATCAGGACCGGGAAACTCGTTTCCTGAGTAGCCGTAGGTGTGATTCCAGAGCATATCGCCATCAGCGTCTACCCGAACCAAGAAGAAGTCGCTTCCTCCTGCACCACGACTGCTAGTAATCCCGAAGAGTGCGAAGCCACCATCTGAGCATCCTGCCAATTCAACGCAGGTATCACCGCCTGAGCCTCCATAGGTCCTGTTCCATAGCTGATTGCCTTCAGCATCTGTACGCACAAGCCAGATCTCTGAATGTCTTGTATCGGTGTCTTGTACATAGACGGTCATATACCCTCCAATTGCAAACCCACCGTCACTGCATTCCAAGAGTGACTGACCCGAGGACTGCTCTGGGTTACCGACATATCGGTAGGTCCGGTTCCACAATAGAGTTCCATTAGAGTCAGTTCGAACCAGCCACATCTTCCCATCCTGACCAGCCCAGGTAGAATCATGGAATCCAGTCATGGCAAAGCCGCCGGTACTCACCTCAATTACGTCATAACACCAATCCCAATGAGGACAGCCATACGTGCCCTCCCAAAAGACTCCCGGCATTTCTGAGATTGATTCGCTCTTGACATAGCGATCATTATCCGTCGGTTGCCCGGCCATAACGGATGGGATTGACACAAGCAGGAAAGCTAAGAGTAATGGCAATCCAAAACAAGAAAGACGTTTCCTTCTCTTCATCTGCATTCTCCCCTCAGACAAAGGCGGTTTTGTGGTGGGGAAAGGCTGTTCAATAATAAGCATTCTCACAGTCGAGTGAACTTCGTTGCCAGAATGTTGGGGAGAATCTTCATCATCGAGTCTATCAGGTTTCACCGGCTATCTATCCCTTCGACAGTGAGCTTCAGAGATTGATTGGGCTCAGTGTCACTTGCGTCTTGCTCTCAGAATGACCACCATGACAATCATAGCAACAGGAACTCCGAACCCGACCAAGATCCACTCAAGAGGAACTGGTGGTGCCCGATCAAATACTCGCATTAGCCAAAAGTCGCCGTCAGCCGATCCTGCCATGGCGAAGTTTCCATCACTACATTCAACCAATGTATGGAACCAACCTCCAGTGCGGTTGTAAGTTCGCTCCCAAAGTGAATGGCAATCATCATCGATACGTGCCAACGAAATCTCACCGGTAGCACTTGGATAACGCTGTGTTGCGCCCAGAACTGCAAACCCGCCATCGCCACAATGAACCATGCTATTCCCGACAATTGTCCTATATCTGCGGTCGTAGACCACGTTTCCATCAGCATCAATTCGGATGATACTCCCCTCAGCCCCAGGATCAGGACCCGTCACACCAAGAAGAATGAGAAAATCAGAACCTACACGGAGAAGACCAGACGGGAACTCTGCATCTTGACCACCGTAGGTCCGGTTCCATATGTGGTTCCCATCACGGTCAGTGCGAACAAGCCATACATCAGAGTAAGGTGACACCCACGCAGAGCCTCTCGTATAGCCTACCATTGCGAACCCTCCATCACTGCACTGGACCAGTCCCTTGTCTGCAGGGGAGTCCATCCAACCGTGATTGTAGGTGTAATTCCAGAGCAGATTACCATCCAAGTCAGTACGGACCAAGTAGTAGTCCGAATTGCCGGAGTTGCTGTCCGGACCTGAGCCGAAGACGGCAAATCCCCCCTGTGCACATTCAATCACTTCCGAAACAACATAGCCGACTGCAGGTTGTACTCCACCGTAAGTGCGGTTCCAGAGATGATTTCCGTTGGCATCAGTGCGCACAAGCCAAATCTGTGGTTGCTCAGCGCCGAGTTTCCCTGCGATAAGAAAGCCGCCATCATTGCACTCTAGAATTGAGTGACCGTAGGACCCGTTCTCCGTGTATGTGTGGTTCCACAACTGATTCCCATCTGCATCAGTTCTAACTGTCCACAATAGACCCATGTACGCAGTCCAATTCCAGTCCTTATAGCCCGCCAGTACAAAGCCCCCAGTACTTGCCTCGATTAAGTCAAAGCAACAATCACTGAGAGGACCTCCGTAAGTATGGCTCCACTCGGCACCTGAAACCTCTTCGTCTGATGCAGCTTCGAGGCGATCCACATTGCCGATTTGTTGTAGGACCGAAACAGCGGAAACTGATACAATCAGAAACGAGAGGAGTAGAGGCAGCCCCCAGAGTAGGACGAGTTTCCTTCTCTTCATTTGCAGTCACCCTCCTAGCGTAGATATTCTTGTGAACGGCAAACTCAATGAATAATAAGCATTCTCACAGTCGAGTGGACTTCGTTGCCAGAATTCTGACTCCTCTCTGATAGGTGGCCCTGGACATCATGACAAAAGAAGACCTACGAGATTCGGTAATCATAGACTTCGTCAGGCAATCGAAACACCGCGTCCTACCGCGTCTGACAGATGCCGTGTGTTTCGGGGGCCAATGTCCTTCGCTATCAAGAAGTAGGCCGATATGTCCATACTCTAGTTCCAGACCCTCGGTGATTTGCTAGATTGACCGATTGTTCCTGTAAACCCAGGCGAATGTCACACCCATGGAGATCCACATTGCTATCCTGACAATGGGCCCAAATGACAAAGGAAAATTGCTGTTGAGAGCAAAGGCAAGCAGGAAGAAGAGTACGTCCGAGAGTGCACCTAAGAGGACTATGAAGGAAGTGATTCTGAATCCCTTTGTCCGCTCGCCGCGCAGACTGTAGAATGCCAGTGCTCCCAACAAGAAGACAACATAGAAGCTGGCAGTGCCGAACACGGCGGTGAGAGCGACGTTGCGAGATAATTAGACAGGAACGAAGGCCAACGGCACTATGATGAACCCCAGGGAAGCGATTCTACAGAGAATTCGGGCGTAGACGAGGTATAGTGCATGAAGACCTAGGCCTACGAGTACCAAGCCAACAATGAAGAGTATGTTGGGATAATCGGACGGTGGCACTAGCCAATTCATCTGCAATTCGACCCAGGTTTCGTAGA
>LRSK01000034.1 GCA_001563325.1 Candidatus Thorarchaeota archaeon SMTZ1-83 | reverse complement strand
TGCTGAGAGAATGGAAGCGGCCCTGGATGATCCCTATATATTAATTCACGACAAGAAGATCAGTGCTATGAAAGACCTCCTCCCGGTCCTGGAGAAGGTAGCGCAGAAGGGCAAGCCTCTGTTGATCATCGCTGAGGACATTGAGGGTGAAGCCCTGGCAACTCTTGTCGTGAACAAGATCAGAGGAACACTCTCCTGTTGTGCCGTGAAAGCACCGGGTTATGGTGATAGAAGAAAGGCAATGCTTGAGGATATTGCAGCACTCACTGCAGGCAGAGTGATCTCAGAGGAAGCGGGAATGAAACTGGAGAATGCCCTGCTCTCCGATCTGGGAAGAGCCAAGAGAGTGACCATCGACAAAGAGAACTCTACCATTGTGGAAGGTGCTGGTAAGAGAGAAGATATACAGGCAAGAATCGGTCAAATCAAAGCGCAAATAGACGAGACGAAATCTGACTACGACAAAGAAAAGCTTCAAGAAAGGCTCGCAAAACTTTCTGGTGGCGTGGCCGTCATAAATGTCGGAGCAGCTACCGAAACCGAGATGAAAGAAAGAAAGGCTTTAGTTGAGGATGCTCTCCACGCCACACGAGCCGCGGTTGAAGAAGGAATCATTCCGGGAGGTGGTGTTGCATATATCAGGTGTCTACCTGCTCTCGACAAATTGAAGGTGTCCGGCGATGAAAAGGCGGGGGTGAGCATAGTGAAGAGGGCTTTGGAAGCTCCAATTCGCCAGCTGGTGGCAAATGCAGGATTGGAAGGTTCAGTGCTGGTCGATCGTGTGAAGAGAGAACCTGCAAATGTCGGTTACAATCTGCTTGCTGACAAGTATGAAGACCTCATAGATGCTGGTGTACTTGACCCTACGAAGGTCGCCAGAATAGCCATTCAGAATGCGGCAAGCGTCGCGTCTCTGCTTATCACTACAGAGGCTGTGGTAGTCGAAAAACCCGAGAAAGAAAAACCGGAACCGCCAGTTCCGCCAGGAGGAGGATACGGGTACTGACAATAAGGGGGGGAGTACCCCCCTTATTTTTTCTCTTCGTCTTTCTCGATCTCTCTAAGGCCCTGTTTGAATTCCCTTATTCCTTTACCGATTGCTTTCCCCACTTCGGGAAGTCGCTTTGCTCCGAAGAGGAGAAGGACAATGATAAGGATAAGAAGGATCTCCTGCCATCCTATCGATCCCATAACACAAATATAAGAATTCCGTTCACCGTAGTCAAGGAATCGGAAGCCATGCGATGCCCGGTTCTCCTTGCGGTGATGAACTGAGGAGGCTGACGGGTATTCCAGACACTCGACTCGTCAGAGACCAGAGGTCCTCCAGACAATCCTTGTTGACAAAGTGCCCCCCAATTATATAATTGCCCTCGAAGATGGGAGTTGCCAAGAGGTTGGAAGGTTTTTTCACCCGATTATTCCATCCCAGAAGAAGAGTAGACTCAGAGGAAGAATTGAAGGAGATAATCTCCGGCGCTGAGGAAGAGGGAACGATCACTGAGGATGAGGAGCTTATGATTAGCCGGATAATGAAAATTGGTGACACCGCCGTAGACCGGGCAATGGTCCCGAGGGTTGACATGGCGTGTGTTGATGCGGCTGCGAGAGTGGACGACGTGATCAGACTGTCGATTGAAAAGGGGTATTCGAGAATTCCGGTATATCATCAATCCCCGGACGAGGTCATCGGAGTGATCCATACGAGAGAACTGCTCCGCCTGTGGAGGAATACAGAAGACCTTCGTGCCGTAGAATTCGCACGGCTCCCCTATTTCATCCCGAGGAGCAAGACCATCTTGAGTGCAATCAGAGATTTTCAGAGACAAAGCATATCGATTGCGATGGTGATTGACGAGTATGGGGGTGTGGCGGGATTAGTCACCATGGAGGATCTCGTCGAAGAGATCGTGGGAGAAATGGAAGACGAAATCGACAAGAAAGAAAAGCCCTACAAGAAGATGGAAGACGGGAGTCTTCTCGTCAACGCGAGGATGGAATTGGCCCACTTCAATCAGATTTTCTCGTCCGGATTGTCTGCGCAAGATGTTCACACAATTGCCGGATTCGTCTTCACAAGATTGGGTAGAATGCCCCGCAAGGGCGAAGTGATCAGATTTGAAGGACTGGAGATAAGAGTTGCAGAGGCTACTCGACAGAGAATTCAGAAGCTTCGCGTGAGAAAGATATAGTGATGAGAACGTACAGGATCCCCTTCTTCTGTGCCGTTTTGGTGGCGTTGCTCTCCGGGACACACTCCGGTCCGGCTCACGGTGAGGGTTTTCCAACTGAGGTCAAGAGAGGCAGAAGAGGCAACAGGCATATCGCGATCACTTTCGATGGAGGGGGAAATATCGGAGCTACGAGGTTCATATTGGAGATACTGAGAGAGAAGGAAATCAGATGTACCATATTCCTCACCGGAAGGTTCATCAGAGGAAATCCTGCGCTCGTCCGTCAAATGGTGAGAGATGGACATGAAATCGGCAATCACACGTACTCGCATCCTCATCTGACCACGTGGAGTACAAATCGCCGTCAGCGTACGAGACCAGGTGTAACCCGAGAGTTTCTTCATCAGCAACTCAGAAGCACTGAAGATGAATTTCGGAGACTCACGGGGAAGAAACTCTCACCGTTCTGGAGAGCTCCTTACGGCGAGAGAAATGCTGAGATAGTTGGCTGGGCATTTGAACTTGGCTATACACACATTTTGTGGACCTCTGATCCAAGGGGAACCCTTGATTGCCTCGACTGGGTGAGTGATCCTTCTTCCCCCCTATATCTTACGGCCGGACAGATAAAGGAGAGGATTCTCGGGTTTCCGGATCTGGATGGAGCAGTGATACTCATGCACCTGGGGTCGGAAAGACCGCACGACCCGGTCTACAAGAAGCTTCCCGAAATCATCGATGAGCTTAGAAGCCGGGGCTATCAATTCGTAGTGATCTCCCGACTTCTGGAGGGTCTGTGAAAGGGAGAAGAACAGGCACAATCATATTCATCGTAATAATGGGACTTCTCCTCGGTGCGGCCTTTGGGCAGTTGGTGGCCTGGATGCTTCCTCAAAGTCCGGTCAAGAGCCTCTTCCTCAAGAGCGCTCAGGTCATGGTCAAACCTTTTCTCATAAATCTGGTCTTCCTTGAGCTCACATTTGGATTCACCTTGAGACTCAATCTGCTCAGCATAATCGCGGTCTTCGTCCTCGCCTATCTTCTGAAATGGATGCTCTGAGAATAGTGACCTGCGTAAAACAGGTTCCGGAGACAACTGATGTGAGGGTCAATCCAGAAACGAATACCCTCGTAAGGGAGGGCGTTCCAAGTATGGTGAATCCCTATGACCTCTATGCAGTAGAAGAAGCAATAAGAATCAGGGAGAAACATGGGGGGAAGGTTACAGCTATTTCGATGGGCCCCCCCCAAGCCGAACAGGTCCTGAGGGAAGCTGTCTCTATGGGAGCGGATGATGCCATTCTACTGACCGACCCTGCGTTTGCAGGCTCGGACACGTGGGCCACCGCTCTCACGCTTGCCACTGCCATAAGAAAGCTCGGGTTTGATTTAATCATATGTGGAAAGCAGGCAATAGATGGAGATACTGCACAGGTGGGACCGGAGCTTGCTGAGTTCCTCGATGTTCCATCAGTCACTTTTGTGAGTGAAGTGGAGGAATTGGCCAATGAATGCCTCAAGGTGAGGCGAATGATGGAGGATGGGTATCAAGTAGTGGAGTCATCTTTGCCTTGTCTGCTCACTGTCGTCAAAGAGATCAACGAACCAAGAATCCCTAGCCTCAGGGGAAAATTGAGAGCGAAATCGACGGATATAAAGCTTTGGGATTCTTCGCTGCTCTCTATGGATCAATCAAGAGTCGGCTTGCAGGGTTCCCCCACCCGAGTGATTCGTATCTTCACTCCTGCGAAGAAGAAAAACGTCAAACTGTTCACCGGGGATCCATCCGACAGTGTGAAAAGCCTGCTGGTGCATCTGAAGGAGAAGGGAATCATTTAGATGAGAATACGGGTAGCTGAAGAGAAGTGCAATGGATGCGGTGAGTGTATTCCAGTATGCCCCTCTAACGCGATTGCTCTCGAAGCTGGGGTGGCAAGAATACTTGAGAGTTGCACTGACTGCGGAGTATGCATCCCAGCGTGTCCGACTGAGGCAATTACGATAGAAGAGGAAGAATTCGACATCAGATCGGCCGGGAAGGGCGTGTGGGTCTTCGCTGAACAGCGATCCGGAGAGTTGCAGGAGGTCGCCTACGAACTTCTGGGAGCAGCACGAGACCTCGCCAGCAAGATCGATGCGCAGGTAACGGCGGTCTTGATAGGAGATTCTTTGGAAAAGGTGCCTGAAACTCTCATAAAGATGGGAGCTGACAGAGTTCTGGTGGCTGATCATCCTTCATTGAGGGATTTCCAGGATGATCGGTACGCGGATATCGTTTCCCAGTTAATCGCAGAAGAACCACCTGAGATCTTTCTCGCAGGGGCGACCACCATAGGCAGGTCACTGCTCCCGCGAATCGCAGCACGGGTGAATACTGGTCTCACCGCTGATTGCACGCATTTAGACGTCGACCAGGAGAAGAAGCTCCTGCTTCAGACGAGACCGGCTTTCGGAGGCAATCTTATGGCAACCATAGTGTGTCCGCAGAGAAGACCCCAGATGGCAACCGTGAGGCCCAAGGTAATGAAAAAGCTCCAATCTGACGGACAGAGGAGAGGTCTCGTTATCAGAAAGCCTTTCAACGAAGACCCCTCACATTCGAGAATGCGTATTCTCGATTTCATCGAAGATATCACTCAAAGAGTGAACGTCGCCACTGCAGATGTCATCGTCTCTGGAGGAAGAGGATTGAAATCGAGGGAGAATTTTGCGTTGATCGAGGATCTTGCAGAAACACTAGGGGGAGCTGTCGGCGCATCTCGTGCAGCAGTAGATTCGGGTTGGATTCCTTATTCACATCAAATCGGCCAGACGGGTAAGACAGTCTGTCCGAAGCTTTATGTCGCAATAGGAATATCCGGTCAGATACAACATCGGGTTGGAATGTCGTCTTCAGCAGTGACAGTCGCGATAAACAAAGATGCCGGAGCTCCCATATTCGACGTAGCAGACTATGGAATAGTTGGAGATCTTTTTGAGATTGTGCCCGTGCTCACCAAGTCGTTGAAAGAGATGAGGTGAGTTCAGATACTCCGTCTTTTTCTGAGATGTACGAGAAGTCGAAAGACAGCAGGACTGACCACCAACCCCAAGAGATTCATTACAAGATCAGCTGCACTGCATTCTCGGCCAGGAATATAGAATTGATGCATCTCTTCAATCACCGCGAATATTCCACCCCATACCAACGTCTTCTCTCCTTTGAAGGCGAATAGAAGAAAGACTCCTAGAACAAGATACTCAAGAAAATGGGCGAGCTTGTCGGAGAAGTCAAACCCGATATCAGGAATTTCTTCTCCCGGCACTGATGAGAGTACCATGATCAACGCCACCCAGAGCAGAGGCAGCAGCCGTCTATCTTTCCAGATCTGCTTCTTCTTCTTCAAAGACGTGTATGATATCCTTTCTGCTTTTCGCCTTGAGCAGCGCACTTCTGAAGGAATCTTGATTGAACAACCTGAATATGCGGACGAGATACTCCACCCCCTCTTCCGTCTTTCCGTCCGGGACTCCCAAGAAGACGCAGAGCTTTATGGGATTGCCATCCAGAGCTCCAAGGTCCAACGGCGAGCCTGCAATCCCGAACGAGAGACAGAATCTGGAGATGTGCCTGGATCTGGCCCTCGGGACGAATAGTCCTTTTCCCACAGTCGTGCTCAGTATCTCTTCCCGTTCTTTCGCTTTCCTCAATACCTCATCTCTGTCCGATATATCCCCGGAGGCGGCTACGAGCTCAATCAATTCGGTTATTACTTCATCCCTACTGGTTGCCCGTAGAGGAAGGCCGATATTCTTTGGAGACAGGAGCTCAGTCAACATATTCGTGGGAGTTGCTCATCCTCAGGCATGAGCAGAGGTCGAGTACCTCCTATCGCCGTAGAGAGCCACACACCTTTGGGGCTTGCCACCACCCTACCCACAGCCGTAGCCATATGAGAATACTTGTGTCCCCTCATCAACCGGACAAGTGCTGCGGTTGTCTCCTCGGAGCAGACGCATACAAGCATCCCTTCATTCGGAATGTACAGTGGATCCAAGCCCAGCATCTCCGATACTCCTCTCACCTCTTCTCTTATGGGTATCTCTGACTCTTCCAGGATTATTCCTACTTCAGAGGAACGTGCTATCTCATTGAGAACTGCGGCGACGCCCCCTCTCGTAGGATCGCGCAGAGTGTGAAGATTACGTGCGTACTTGAGCATCTGTTCAACCAATCCATTCAAGGGCGCGCAGTCACTCGAGATTTCAGCTCTCAGGCGAAACTCCTCTCGTGCCAAGAGCACCGCCACCCCATGATCTCCAACAGGTCCGCTCACGATAACTCTATCGCCTGCACGGGCGTTACGATTGGAGATATCAATTCCCTCCTTCACCACACCCACTCCGGTGGTGGTTATGAACAGCCCATCGGCACAACCCTTTTCCACGACCTTCGTATCACCGCTTATGATCTTCACCCCAGCACTCTTGAGGGTCTCAGCCATCGAATCAACTATCTTCGTGAGTATCGCAAGTTCCAGACCTTCCTCGATGATGAAGGAAGCCGAGAGATAGAGAGGTTTCGCTCCCCTCATGGCCAGATCATTCACGGTACCACACACTGCAAGTTTGCCAATGTCTCCCCCGGAGAAAAAAAGAGGCTTAACCGTATAAGAATCGGTCGTGAACGCAAGGCTTCCATTTTCTATCGAAAAGACGGAGGCATCCTCGAAAGAACTGAGTGTGGGGTTGGAGAAACCGCGAGCAAAAACGTCTTCGATGAGACGGTGCATTTTTTCTCCGCCCCCGCCGTGAGAGAGCAAGATTCTGTCATCCTCAATCATCTTACTCGTATAACAATCCTGAGCCCATTTGTCAATTACGACGCGCACTCCGAGTCGACCGAAAGGCAATTGTCTTTTCTCAGGGATCAGTGGCGCATGGCAGAACACGCTTGACAAGGCCACTGTATACCGTATAAGTGGGAGATGAGCATAACAGGAATATGAAACCTGGGGAGGAAAATATGAGAAGAGTGAGCGAAGAACTTGTGGTGGCAGTTCTGTCAGTCTTTTTCCTGGTGGGAATCTGCCAAATGGTTTCAGCAAAGGAGTGGCAGCCGTATCAGTTCAAAGGTGATGAGAGATTCGAATACAGGATAATCTGGGAGGAGGATGAAGAACGGACCGAAGCTGTCTATATCATGGACATCAAGCGCAGCGGCGAAAAGGACGAAGAGGGTGAGGAGATTTTTGAAGTCAGCTACACCACCAAGGGGACACTGTCTGAACACGAGTTGGGAGAGCAGGCTGCCTTTGGGCTGTGGGGTGTGTACGGGATTTCTCTCCCCATGCTCTTTCTCAATCCGATGTATGGTGTTTTCTTCGGCCAGATGGATCTCAAGGTGGGAGAGAAGATGAGCCTTTTTGGAATGGGATTCATACAGGTGACGGGAAAAACAGAGGTGGGAGGAAGAGAAGGATTCGTATGTCAGCTCTTCCAAGAGGATGAGCTCACGACTGAGTGGACAATCGACCCTGATCTGGCTATGCCCATCCAGAGCAAACTCTACGAGGGCGAGACGATACAGTATCAGATTGAGCTCATAGAATACATCGAGTACTGATTTCCCGAGTTGACAGAGTTCGCTTCCTTTGTTATCGTTGTGAGGTCGTTCAGTGCATTGCCATGACAAATGTGAGAGAACATATTGACGAATCTTCTCAGGTTATATCCAGTCTGGCACATCGCACAAGAGAGATTTCCGAAATAGTAGAGGCCGTAGAGAACTCTCTCAACGCAAGCGGCAAACTCATTGTCCTTGGGAATGGCGGGAGTGCTGCTCAAGCTCAGCACATAGCAGCAGAATTGGTGGTCCGTTTCAAAAGCGACAGAAAGACTCTTCCCGCGATTGCACTCACCACAGATACTTCGATACTCACTGCGACCGCAAATGATTATGGTTTTGAGTATGTCTTTTCGAGGCCACTTGAAGCGCTGGCTGATTCGGGCGATGTGGTGCTGGCGCTGAGTACATCAGGTAACTCTCCGAATGTTCTCAAGGCAGTCGAGAAAGCAAGAGAGCTCGGAATCCTGACCATTGCTCTTCTGGGGAAAGGTGGCGGCAAGTTGAAGGGTAAGGCCGATATTGAACTCATAGTCGATAGTAACGCCACCGAAAGAATTCAAGAGGCGCATCTGCTCGTCTTACATATTATTGCCGAAACAGTCGAAAGCAGTTTTGCCCGGTCCTGAGGATTCCTTGAAGAATAGGGCAGTAATACTCGACAGAGACGGTGTACTGAACGTCGACAAAGGCTATGTCCACAGAATAGAAGATTTTCAGTTGCTCCCAAGAGTAATAGACGCTCTGCAACTGCTTCCTGAAGACTTCAGATTGATAATAATCACCAACCAGTCGGGAATAGGCCGAGGATTCTACACTGAGGAACAGTTTTTGGAATTGATGCGCAATGTGAAGCGGCTCTTGGCGCGCGACGGAATCCATATAGACAAAGTATACTACTGCCCCCATCTGCCTTCCGATAATTGCAGTTGCAGGAAACCGCATACAGACCTGCTTGAACGGGCAGTGGATGAGTTCGGACTCGATCCCAAGAGATGTGTTGTGATAGGAGACCATACTTCTGACATCAAGATGGGCGAAGACGGGGGTTGTCGCACCATTCTGGTCAAAACCGGCCTTGGGGGAACCGACGGGATGTATCCTATCAACCCGGAGTATATAGCTCAGGATTTGTACGATGCAATCCACTATATAGCATCCACCCCTACAGACGGAAAGGATCGGTCTTCCTTCGAAGAATCCTGTGGAGAGCAATTCTGTGGGAAAAACCGATAAGTGCGGCTCAGACGCTTCCTCGGAATCCCACAGATCAGCGGACAGAATAGATCTCACTCGGGTGAAGTTGCACCCGATAGGAGAGCGAAGACACAAGGTCTCGCTGAAGGATTTCCTGACCCCAGAGAGTAAGGTAGAACGACATAGGCTTGCAGACTATCGAAATGAGAGTCTCGATGAACTCGCGGAGACCATCGCAGAGACTCACAGGAATAAGAAGAAGACAATCACCATGCTGGGAGCACATGTGATCAAATGTGGACTGAGCCTATACGTCATCCGTCTAATGGAAAGGGGAATCATCACGCACGTAGCCCTAAATGGAGCTGGTGCAATACATGATTTCGAGGTGGCTCTTATAGGAGCCACAAGCGAATACGTTGAGAAAAACCTGGTTGACGGAAGTTTTGGCATGGCGAGGGAGACCGGCAAGATAAACGAGATAATTAACGGAACTGATGGCGGCTTCGGAGAAAGTGTGGGCAGATACGTCCAGGATAACCTGGAATTCAAGCAGTTCAGCATCCTGGCGAACGCTTACAGGCTGGGAATTCCCGTGACCGTACACGTCGCGATAGGAACCGACATAATCCATCAACATCCAAACTTCGACGGAGCGTCGACTGGAAGGGCCAGCTACAGGGATTTTACGATACTCGCCTCGTCGGTGGCCAACCTGGACAAAGGAGTTGTATTGAACATTGGTTCGGCGGTAGTCCTTCCTGAAGTATTCCTCAAGGCCTTAAGCGTCGCCAAGAATCTCGGTTACTCAGTCAGCACATTCACAGCGGCCAATCTCGACATGATAGATCACTACAGGCCCAGAGTGAATGTGGTTGAGCGCCCCACATCTCACGGAGGCAGAGGATTCGTAATTCTCGGACGTCACGAAAGGACCATTCCGTATCTCTATCAGCAGATTATGAGAGCATTGAGTTCTTGACTTCTGAAATCGGAATTGAGGATGTGCACATTCCATCCGGAGAGAATTATAGAAGGATGACGGGAATCGAGGCGAAGAGACTCAGGAACCGCCATCTCTCTCGGAAGTGAATTCGGACGGCAGAATCGGGAATAGCGATCTGAGTATCCGGCATGATCTCTGCCTCTAAAAGCAAAGGTGAGACGCCATCTCGAATTCTTTCCTCTTCACGCCTTCGAGGTGACTTCCGTTCACCATTGCGCCTTTTCTTCCTCCATTTCTCATTGTGCATTCACCGTCTATCTTCGTGGAGACGGCTGAACACTCACTACCGAGTGTGTACAATTTCCTTGACTGTGGTCACCAGTTTTGTACACTAGGCCCATGAAAACGCTTATAAATATTGGAGATTTGAAGAAAACAGTTGACCGATTCGCCCACGTGAAAATCTTGATTATTGGCGATGTGATGCTCGATCAATTCGTTGAGACCAAGGTGGCCCGGATTTCTCCAGAGGCACCGGTTCCAGTAGCAGAAGTCATAGGAGAGACGTTCAAGCCAGGAGGTGCAGCGAATGTCATCAACAACATAACCGCACTCGGAGGCAAGGTCATACCTGCAGGAGTCGTTGGAAAAGACAGTGATGGCGAAAAGCTTCTGGAACTTCTTTCCTCAGAGGTGAATGCCGGCGAAGGGTGTCTTCTGGTGGATTCCAACAGGGCGACGACGGTGAAAACAAGGGTCATGTGTGGTGGTCATCAAATCGTGAGAATTGACAGGGAAAAGACCAATCCTCTCGATCCTCAGCAGACAAAGCAGATCGTCGACTTCGTGATCGAGCACATTGCTGACACAGACGCTTTTGTCATCTCAGACTACGACAAGGGGGTAATCACAAGTCCACTCCTTGAGGGCGTAATCCCGATGACAAGGCAACACAACAAGCCCATCGTAGTCGATCCAAAAATAGAACATTTCCTGGACTACAAAGGAGTGAAGGTTGTGGTCCCCAATCTGAAAGAAGCTGTAGAAGGTACTGGGATCCGGTACGTGAATGAGACGAGCCTCATAAACATGGCTCAGTGGATACTCACCCAGCTCGAATGCGATG
Organism: Candidatus Thorarchaeota archaeon SMTZ1-83; assembly: GCA_001563325.1. Next base: position 12,893 of record LRSK01000034.1, on the reverse strand, counting down.
CAGTACTGATCACCCTCGGAAAAGGCGGAATGTCGCTCTTCGAGAAGGATGGTAAGGTCACTCACATTCCGACGTTGGCACGGGAAGTGTACGACGTAACTGGTGCTGGAGATACCGTGACGAGCATTGTCACTCTGGCACTTGCAACTGGGGCCTCAATGCTCCACGCGGCTGTTCTCGCAAACAGTGCAGCGAGTATTGTGGTAGGCAAAGTAGGAACCGCAACTCTCACACGAGAGGAATTGCTGAGCAGGATAGGTGAGACAACGGACGAAATTCTGGAAGCGAACAGCCTTGCCATCGGTTAGATGAATATCTCCCAGTTAGAGGAAAAAGCAAGAATCATACGGAAGCACGTCATAAATATGATATATGAAGCGGGTTCAGGTCACCCTGGAGGCTCGCTCTCTTCCGTTGATATCTTCACGGTGCTCTACTTCTCCACTATGAGGCATAGACCTCAGGACCCTGAATGGGCCGAAAGAGATCGTTTCATACTCTCGAAAGGTCATGCTGCTCCCGCCTACTATGCTGCTCTGGCAGAAGCAGGATATTTCAGTGTGAAGGAGCTTCCTTCGTTACGGAAATTCGGTTCAATTCTCCAGGGACATCCGGATAGCCGAACACCGGGAGTAGAGGTTTCATCAGGTTCCCTGGGTCAAGGACTCTCCATTGGATGTGGGATTGCACTGGCTGACAGGGCAAATGAAAGCAGTCGTGGATACAGAGTCTACGTGTTACTTGGCGATGGAGAATGCGATGAGGGGCAGGTCTGGGAAGCGGCGATGTTTGCGTCCCACTACAAGCTGAGTAACCTCGTGGCAATCATTGACCGGAACGGACTGCAGATAGACGGCCCTACAGAGAAGATAATGTGCCTTGAACCCATCGCAGCAAAATGGAGAGCATTTGGATGGAATGTAATCGACGTTGATGGCAACAGAATAGACCAACTGATTAGGGCTTTCGACTCAGCCAAGCACGTACGAGGAAGACCTACCGTCGTTGTAGCTCACACATTCAAAGGTAAGGGGATTTCGTTTATGGAATGGATTAACGCTTTTCACGCAAGGGCCCTGAGTAAAGAGGAGATGGAACGTGCTCTTGATGAATTGATGAGAACATAATGGAGCCAAAATCCACGAGAGAGGCATATGGAGAAGCTCTTGTCCAGTTGGGTCTGCGGAATCGAGATGTCGTGGTTCTGGACGCAGATCTTTCTCTTTCCACAAAAACCCGCAAGTTCAAAGAGAAGCATCCCGGAAGATTCTTCAACGTGGGTTGTGCAGAGCAAAACCTCATAGGCACTGCAGCGGGGCTTGCGATTGGGGGCAAGGTTGTCTTTGCAAGTACATTTTCAATCTTCACACACAGAGCGTGGGAGCAAATCAGAAATGTGGTCGCATACGACTGCTTGAATGTGAAAATCGTGGGATCTCATGGTGGCCTTACCGCAAGCAAAGATGGTGCTTCTCATCAGGCGTTGGAAGACCTCGCTTTGATGCGAATCATTCCGGGGATGAGTGTGATCGTTCCTGTGGATGCAGTGGAAACCAGGCAGGTAATAGTATCAGAAGCGGCTCGAACTGGGCCCGCCTATATCAGGCTGAATCGAGAACCTACACCAGAGATCTCAGCCGAGGACTATGAGTTTCAGTTTGGAAAGGCGGTTGAGTTGAGGGACGGTGAAGACGTCACCATCATTGCCACGGGGACTATGGTTCATAAGGCCATTGAAGCAAGTGCGATTCTCTCTCGGGAAGGATTAGACGCACGCGTCCTCAATATTCATACGATAAAACCAATTGATGAAGCAACCATCATTCGATCGGCAGAGGAGACTGGGGCAATGGTCACAGTGGAGGAGCACAGTGTGCTCGGAGGACTGGGAAGTGCCGTGGCTGAGGTAGTCGTAGGCCATTGTCCGTCGCCGATCACATTCGTTGGGGTGAAAGATAGATATGGTGAATCAGGCACCTACGACGAACTCCTGAACACGCACGGGTTGACTGTCCAGAATGTAGTCAAAGCTGCAAGAGCTGTATTCGAGAAGAAAAGGGAACGTGCGTAATGCCATTCGGAACAGAGGCGAATCCCTAAGAACGCATCGGAAGGGTGTAGTGATGGCAATTCACCTCTTCTTAGGGGTTCGTGGCCCTCTATCACAGCGAGGAGGAGAACAGCTGGATTGCTTCTCTGAAGCGCGTCTCAGGTCTTGATCTCCTGTGGGTCGTTTCCCGATCTTCTAAATCCTACGCCGGTACTCATACACAATCTGAGCCATCGATGTCGTCCGGTGGGTCCACTTCCAAGAGACCCAAGATGGTGGGCATGACATCGACGATCGCTGGATTCTCCTTTTCTATATGCTTCCCTCTGATATAGATGAACGCATCATCGTAGGTATGCATGCCCACAATTGGGGTCCTCGTGCTCACGGAATCCTTCTTCTTGAAAGATGCCTTCAGATCGAATCCATTGTATGGATGTGCTACAAGGTCAGGTCCTGCGTTGAGCATCTCTCCTTCGTACAGTTCATGTCGCTTGAATACACGTTCTACGATCTTTTTGCCAGTGTCTGGGTCTCTCCATTCCGTAAGACCACGCTCTATTTCTTCCCTCACCTTCTCGTCCTTGGCGTATATTCTCCCGGGAGGAAGACTGTACGCCGTACTGTGTGGGCCAATATCTACCAGACGACCAGGCTCCGCAGTCGTAGAGGACAGATACCCGTTGTGCCGAAGCCACACGTTGAGATCGATCTCTTTCTCTATTGCGCAGAACCCGTGATCAGACAAGATGACAAGAGTTGTGTCGTGGTCAATCCTTCTCTTCAATTCACCAAGGTAGTAGTCTATCTTTCTATAATAACCGAGAAATCGTTCACTGTACGTGTCGCTGTTCCACAAGAAGTGGTTTATTCTGTCCGTGCCCATGACGTGGAGTTGGAAAAAGTCCCATGATTGCTCATTCATATACCGGAATGCTACTTCAAACCGTTTCTCAAGGGTCGTGTCCAAATCTCCTAGAAACTCATCGATTTTGCCTTCACGTGCCTTCCAGGGGTCTACGTCAATTCTGTACCCCATTCGATTCAGCACATCTGCGACTTCTCTTGGGTACGTCGCTTTCTCAATCTTGATGGCAAGAAATCCAGAGATGAGAATTCCGTTTACTCTTCTGGGCGGGTATGTCACCGGAACATTGATGACCACTACGCGCTTTCTCTTATTGCTCAGTATTTCCCAGAGTGGATCTGACTTCATATCAGAGGAGAGCGGAACGTACTCTTCGTAGGTGCCTGGTCGTCGGTCAATGAATCCGTATATACCATGTTTTCCAGGATTTTTCCCAGTCATGTACGTAGACCACGCGACGGACGACACTGTGGGTATGACGGAACGCATCCGCCGAATGGAACCCTCAAGGAGCAACTCTCTGAACCGGGGGAGTTTTCCTTCTTCTGCCCTTTTCGTGATGAATGAGTAGGGTACGCCGTCCAAGCCCACGACGAGTACTCTTGACACGAACCCTCCGTTCAAGAAACCGGTCTCTCTCGAATCGAACCTATACGTCTCTCCCTGTGCAGCCTTTCACCTCAATCGCCACGACTACTCTAGATCCTTATCTCTCCTCTCTGATGCCCATCATTCTCTTCCAAACAGATCAATTGATGAGGCCACGTTTCTGTAACGCGTCGATCACCTTTCTTGCGCCTTCAGACGGACTCTCATACTCCGTATTGACTGTGACTTCAGGAGTGTCAGGCTCTTCATACGGGTGTTGCACTCCCGTAAGGTCCGTGATATCACCCCGTCTTGCCTTTTCCTACAGCCCTTTCTTGTCACGTGCTTCGCAGACTTTCAAAGGACAGTTCGTCCACACTTCGACAAAATTGGGCAGCTCCCTTCTCGCAATGGCCCGTGTCTCCCTATAGGGCGAGAAGAGAGGTGATGACACCGTTTCTTGCGAGTAGTTTTCCTATATGAATCACCCGCCTGTTATGCAATTTTCTGTGCTCTTCTGTGAAGCCAAGTTCGGATGAGACGAGTTCTCTCACCTCATTGCCTCGAGTATTTCACATATCCGACCGCGCTGACTCAATAATCGCTCGATTTCTCTCGCCAACGCTGTTTTACCTGGCCCAGGCAAACCCGTTACCCACACCGCGAAGCCATCCATTCTCTTCTTCCTCCTCTGCTCAGCTCTTCTTTCCGCTTTCCTGTCAGTCAATTTAACACATATGTCCTGACAAGTGTCAGTGCGCCGAGTACAGTAACAAGTACTCCTATTACCACTCTCAAATTCCCCGTTCGCATCCTCTTCGTCGTGAGTGCCGCCAGCGGAGAGGCTATCACCGATCCTATCGTTATCGCGGTTGCAAGCCTCCAGTGGATGTCTCCCTTGACGAGCACATAGCTAACAAAGGCTACAATGCATATCAGAGCCTCTGCCAGGGTGGTACTTCCTATAGAGCTCTTGGCGTCTCTCCCACTTATTATTTGACCCCCGGTCACCAGCGGTCCGTAACCGCCCCCGCTTGCACCTTTGTTGAAGGCACTTATCAATCCTATACCGATGAGGCCTTTCCACGAAAAGGCGAACCCGCGATTTCCTCGGGCAAGAATTATCAATCCTATGAGCAAGATCATCCCGCCTATGTACGTCTCCAGAGCAATTCTCGGTATGCTCACCGCGAAGAAGACAGCTACGATTGCCCCAATACTTCCGAAGACCGTAAGAATGAAAATAACTTTCGAGTCAAGTGACGATGGAATATACCCCAATCCCCACAGTCTTCGTTTGAGCAGTTCCTCATCACGCCTGAAGTCCAACCTTATGTTTCCAAATTTATGGTGAGAGAATCCCCCAATGATTCCACCCACCAGGTCTCCAAGCAACACCGCTGGAACAACCTGCAAGGGCAGGAAACCAGCTACCAGCAGCAGTGGGGTCAACGTTGAGCCGTATCCCATACCGAGCGAAACATTCATATACTCACACAAGAACGTGACGACTACCACCGCCACAAACACACCTGGGGTTATTTCCACCCTTTCTCCTGTTTCTCTTTTGCTCCGAGCTCTGACACGTCCGCGACGTCTCTTTCGGTCATTTCAGATACCCCAGTCTCCTGAGCCTCTGCCTTATCAGTCTTACCTCTTCTTCTGTGAACTCGTCCTTGCCTCTGAGCTTGCCGCCTGCAACGACATCCCGCATCACATAGACAATGAAATCCGTAACGCTCGAGAATCCTGTGTCCGCGGTCATATCCTTGAGCTGGTCGTACAGCCTACGAGGTATCTTTATCGTTACGCGCTCTTTCATTGGCTCCGATTTGACTCTAATATGAGTGTAGAATATGCGAGACGGCGTGATTTGTCAAGGGTATTCCCGTCACATCCTCAATCACGTGAGCCTTTTTAGCTTCAAGATCGTAGGATTCGTTTTTCTATTTCGCTTCCGCGCCCACTTCTCCCGTTGTCACATTTCTCTCAGACTGCTTTCAATAGGTTTCCCGCACTTCACAAAGACTTCTTGCACTCCTTTTCCAAGAGTTGACGGATCCCGTTCCAGGGTTTCAAGGTATGCTGCAGGGTCTCCGTCACTCATCTCTTCCCCTTCCATCTCTCCCTACGGAGCACCCAATAGACAATAACCCCTGCGAAGAAGAGTGAAAACAGGAGACCTGTCCATATGCCCAGTCTGGAGTACCCCGATTTCAAGACAAACGTCACTTCGTGCCGGCCCTTGTCGAGTGAAACTGCCCGTAGAATGTAATCGGCCCTCAATACCCTGGTTTCCTCGCCATCTGCGTATGCTTTCCAATCTGGATGCCAGTTTTCTGACAATACAAGGAGACCCGGCGATTCAAGTGCTACCTGACACACAATTCTGTTCGGTCCATAGCCGGTTATCTCCACGTCGCCAACAAGCTGGGTTGTCTGTTGAAGAGGAATCCCCGGCTCTTCTTCCAGAATTACCGTCGCACGCGGATTGAATGTGGGGTCCTTCATATGGTCCAATATCTTGTCTTTATCCAATACCCGGTATTGGGGGACGAGCCATGCTCGAGGCAGCACAGAATTATTGCGGTACACGGCGTAGCCACGTCCAGTTGTGAACACAAGATCAAGTCCTTCGTGAGCATCTTCCCAACTGATACCCCACTGCTGGGCAAAGTTGAGCTTGAAGTCCTGCACCATCTGCCTGGTTTTCTCATCCTGTTCTGAGAGATTCTCTGGAACCCATACGCTGATAAGGTATTTCACGTTTAGAATGTGAATGAAATTTCTGTATTTCACCAGATTTGCTGGAGTGAACATGACGCTCTTTCCTGCCCCGATGAGTTCCTGATATCTGTGATAGGGATTGGAGACATAGCCTCCCACACTCTGCAGTCCGTGGAGCACAAGATATCCATCCTTCGCGTGTTCGTAGATGAGCGGAAACACTCGAAAGAGACCTTTATCGGTCTCTTTCAGGAACTCAACTACATTGTCTGCGGCAAAGTACGTATCTGGATGCGCATCAGCCCTCAGGAATTTTCTCTGAATGCTCCACTGATCGAATATGAGAAGTGCTGCGAAACAGAACATAACGAGAGAACCGAGTTTCCACTTCTTCATAGTCAACAGGAAAATGAGAACAGAACCTATCCCTATGAGGAGAAGTGATCTGCCCAGACCCTTCAGGAAATCTGGATAATTCTGATAGAGGTTGTGTATCTTTTGCTGAGTGAGCTGGGGACCATAGTCTCTCCTCAAGGTAGGTTCCAAATGAGAACTGAGTGCTCCAAGAACTGAATTTCTTGCGCCTGTACAGATCAGCGTGAAGAGAAGAACACCAGTGAACACTACCAAGAGAGATACTGTCAGCTTCTTTCGAGATCTCAGGTTTTCCAAGAGAGCCTGCAATCCAAACGCGGCCAGAACCACAACACTGAAGGCAGTAAGGTAAAAAGCCATCGAAGGACCTCTGAACTTGCTTACATGGGGAAGAAGGTAATATGGAATCCTGTAGAATGGGGTGTACTTCCCTAACGAAAAGAGTGTCGCAACGAGGCCGAGCCCGAGAAAGAACTTCACCGGTCTTTCTCTGTACTTGAAGACGACTCCTACAAGAGCAAGCAGCAATGGGAGGATGCCAAGGTACTGAGTGTCAAGCTTGAAGTAGTTTTCGCCCCAGTAATTGGACAGGAGGCCGGAAAAATGGGGAGTGAGGAGATCCAGAAGCTCCATTGGTGGAAGCGACCAAGAGGTCGCGAACTCGTATCCTCTCTCGATGCCACCTCTTGAACCCCAGCCCAGGCTTCCGAATATTGGCAGAAACTTTATGAGCGCCAATCCTCCTGCACACACAAGTCCCAAGATCGAGTATCCTACAAGCCTGAGACTTCCTGCCAATGTACCCCGTGTGCGCTGCCAGATGAGATGGCACAGTAGATAGGCCATGCAGACTACTGCAGCATAGTATGTGAGTTGAAAATGTGCGTGGACGGCGCAGATTCCACCCATTCCCCCAGCAAACAAGAAGTATATTAGCTTTCCTCTGGTGACTGCCTTATGCAGGAACAGAAGCACAAAAGGAAAAAGGGAAGCTGCCAGAATCTTACCGTCGTGACCAGGCTGCGTCATTGAAAGGAGAGATCCGCAGCCCATATAAGCTATGCCACCGAGCAGCGAAACCGACAGGGAAAGCTTCAGCTCTTTCAGGTAAAGATATGTGCCTAACCCAGCCAAGAACATCGCCAGCACAAAAAGATAGCTCCACCCCATGTGCACGGGGAGAATGAGATAGAGAAGGGTAAGAAGAGTGTATGGATTTCTCGCAGGAAGGCCAGAAAAGAAATTCGGGTTCCATAGCGGGCCTTCTCCGTACAGCCTGATTGAGTCCGCCAGCCATCTTCTTGATGCATATCCCGACAGAAGCCAATCAGATCCGTACATCATCTTTCTGCCGGACAGAAGAGGAGCAAAATAGACTAACGCGAGCACAAGCAGGATGGCCACAAACGCCCTGTTGAGCCAGACGTCGGAGACTGTCCTGTGGTGTTTTACAGGTTTGGTCTTTCTCTTAGACACGCGAGAGCATTATAGCGCTTATGAGTAAAAAGTCAAGACGGACGGGGTCTCTTTGAAAAACAGAGTATGCGAAGGGAGCGAATCCCGTCACCCAGAAAGATGCCGAAAAACCTATTTACAAATGAGCTCTTCTTACACATAATACAGCCGTGCCACAAGGAGTAAGGAAAGGAACCTTTTTCTCGCTCTTGGGGTTTTGTGCCGGAGGAGCGTTCCTATTCCTGTTCAACGTCATAGCAGCCAGAACGCTTGGCCCTTCAGGCTACGGCGTTCTGAACGTACTCTATTCGATGACAACTGTCATCGTCCCTTTGATTGCCGGCGGCATAAGACTTGGAGTAGCGAGATTCATATCCGCATTCGAGGCAAAACAAGAGAGAGCGCAGCTCCGTGCAACTATGAGAAACAGTCTCGTGCTCCTGGGGGGATTTCTCCTTCTTTTTCTCATCGCTGCCTTCATTCTTAAGGATTTCGTTCAAGACCGATACTTGAATCACAGTCTCTTTCTGTTCCTCATCTTCGTCTTCTCTGTCTTCGTCCGTTCATTCGTGACGTTGGCCCGGGGCGTCCTCCAAGGGTTAAGGGAGTTCAAGTTCAACGCGATCACAATAGGAATCGAGTTTGCCTCGATGCTCCTGCTTCTTTTGGTACTCGTTCTCCTGCTGGGACAGGGGCTGGGTGGAGCGTGCAGTAGCATACTTGGTGCATCAGCCATCACCCTGCTGGTGACGCTGGCCATCTGCTACCGATCGAGAGGAAGGCTTGTGGGCGATGGCCAAGAGAAGAGTGGTCCGAGCCTCAGCGAATTCCTCCATTTTGTCGCACCCGTAGCCCTGGCTAATTTCCTCAGTCTGTTCCTGTTCAGAGTTGGTCCATTCTTGATCAAGACATTCGGGCAGTCCGATGTAGATCAATTGGTGGGGCTTTTCGCTGCGACCTTTGCGATCGTCAGCGCGGTACAGCTCTTGGTTCGTGCCCTATCAGGAGCTCTGTTCCCCAACCTGAGCAGAGTAGAGGCTATGGAGGATGTGACCCGACAGAAGAGGTACGTGAAGAACAGCATGCTCTTCATGACCCTAGTGTGCACCGCTATGATACTGATCCTCTGGCTCATAGGTCCTCAGATTTTGCGCCTTTTGTATGGCAAGGCGTTTATTCTGAGAAGATTGGATTTCGTTCTCATTGCTGCCATGGGAGGATTCTACTTCTTGGCTCAATTGGCGAGTACTATACTGCTGGCGAAGGGTTTTCCAAAAGAGGCGTTGACCTCCTGGGCGATTGGAGTCTCCCTCTTGATTCTGTTCGTTTGGTTCACTGACATAGAAACACTCTTGCGCGTGGAAATAGGGCTCTGTCTTGCGAATTTCACGGCCTTACTCGGTATGCTCATCGTGCTGAGAGCGAAAATGGCATCATTGGCTTGAACAACGCAGCAATCACTGTTCCCGTCTCTTTTCGCACGAACGATACGAGACCACGTCGGGGAGAGTAGTCGGTCTCGGTGAAGCCCTCACGGTAGAGTGTGGCCGCACTTGGAGTGTGCATCCTTGGTTCTTCATCTGCCTGCGCGTCGATCTGCCTCAACATTCGTCTCACTTCATGCTCGAGGCGCGCGCCGGATCTGGCTACGAGGGTTGACCAGGTGGGTCTGCTCTGCACCGAAAATGAGATAGACGGAGACATACTCGTTCACAGGTATCCCAAGTCTCTCAGCCTTCTCTCCACCTCCTTCTGCTCTTCTTCTGAATAGACAGGCGGAGATGGTTGACAGGAACTCTCACCCGCCTGGGGTTTGACTCTCGAATCAGCAAGGGTCGCTCCTATAGGATGTCCGTCCATCTGGGCTGGGGGACTTATGTCGAGGAGGGAGAGAATCGTGGGAGCCATGTCCATGAGATGGGCCTTGATCCGTGTACCGGGCACATACCTTTTTCCTACTGCAACCAAGATACCATCCATTGCGTGAACACCCGTATTCTCCGTACCTGGTCTGAAGTCGCTAAACATCCGGATACCGGAGAGATCCTGGGCAGTCGTGTATCCCTCAGACGGTTCGAGCACAATGTCCGGGGGAGCTCCCTCAGGGTTGGGGCCGTAGAGTTCATCCCTGCCAAGGGCTCTCACATAGACTCTCTTCCCGTTCCTCGGGTCGGTCAGTTCATCCGGAATCTCTCTGACCATCTTTTCGGTCTCGGAGGGCTCAAACATTCTGTTGAAGAAAATCGTTCCGTAGTTGATACTGGCGGTGACGAAACACCTCGTTCGGGCCCAATCGACGGTGCTGAATATGTCCGATTTCCTCCTCTTAAGGGTCCGAGTTGCGCCGTGTCCAGAAAGCCTTGCTGCAACTCGTTTCATCCAGTTCTTCCTGTCGACCATTCTCAGGAACTCCTCTGCTAAGTCCGAGATGACTGGCTTGGTCAGTTTGAGAAGGCCTTTCTTCTTCAGGAAGAGATTGAGCCTCACCTGTCGGCCGGCTGACCTGAAGCCATGGTCGGATACCAGGAAGACATAGTCCGGAGACACCTTGTCGAGGAACCTGGCGATTCGCGCATCCACCGCTCTGTAAAACTCACTCACAGTTCTGTGCGCTTCTTCCGAATACTCTGGCCACGAGGAATCCAAGTAGTGCCATAGCGCATGCTGAATGACATCGGATGACTGCACGTGAACCATCATCAGGTCCGGTCTGTATATATCCGCAAGAAGATCTGCTACGTCGAACCGTTTCTCTTCAACGGCTATCTCTTCGGCAATGAAGGCAGGTAACTCCAGACTCTTCACAGACCATCTCGGCACCAGTATTCTGTAGCCTTCAACCTTTTCGATCACCTTCTCGAAAATCTCTGCCGGAGAGACGAAATCTGGAGTCACCGAAGGAGACAGCATTCCTCCAACGACTGCGCCATTCAGCTGCCTGGGAGGATATGTCATTGGCACGTTTATGGTCACGACGGACTTCCCGGCCTCCGAAGCAATTTCCCAGAGAGTCTTCAATTTCAAAGACCGGGAGTTCACTATCTTCGTACTCCTGTTCTCGAAATCGAGCTCAACGAAGTCGTAGACGCCGTGCTTCCCGGGATTCACGCCGGTCTGGAACGTAGACCATGCGGGAGCGGTGAGAGGAGGTATGGTGGAAGTGAGTTCACCGTGAAGCCCTGCATCTCGAAGCTGTTTGAGGCACGGAGTGACCCCCTCTTCGATGAATGGATCGAGGACTCTCCACGTCCCTCCATCTATTCCTATCACCAGAACTCTCATCTGCCAGGCACCAGGATGCTGCACAGAAAGGCGGATGAGCTTACGTTCAAATCATAACGAAGAACTGTGCTACCTCCTGTGGCACTCCACATCGTTATCCTTCTTTCTGGGTCCTTCGACGACTGAGAGATGGAGAAAAAGATAGCACTCTTCATCAAAAGAATAGAGCGGTTGACATACACGTACTTCCGGTCTTCTACTCTTCATCATATCGTGAAGTACGCATATTGTCAAGAATCCTTGAGAATTCACCTCATCGTGCGTCTTCCCCCATCCCACTGATCCAAGTCGTCACACTCGCGCAGCCTCTTGACTCGACCATTCGATTATGTATATTGAGTGGGTGAAAACCGTTATGAATATTGGGGATTTGAAGAAGATAGCGGCTCGATTTGACCAGGTAAGTATTCTCATTGTTGGAGACGTAATGCTCGACCAGTTTGTCGAGACAAGAGTCGCTCGCATCTCGCCCGAGGCGCCGGTCCCTGTAGCAGAAGTTCTACGAGAGACGTTCAAACCCGGAGGTGCAGCAAATGTAATAAATAACATCACTGCCCTTGGGGGAAAGGTCGTACCTGTCGGAATCATCGGAAAAGATGACGATGGTACGAGACTGTTAGAGCTTCTCAGATCGGAGGTGGATGCTTCTGACAGCTGTATCCTTATTGATCCCGACAGGGCCACGACGGTCAAGACTCGAATAATGTGTGATGGTCACCAAATAGTCAGAGTAGACAGAGAAAGGACGACACCGCTCAGTCTCCAACAGACAGAGAAAGTGGTTGATTTCGTGCTGAAGAGGGCGAGCGGCGTCGACGGTTTTGTCATTTCTGACTACGACAAAGGCGTCGTCACCAGCAGGCTCCTGGAGGGTATCCTCCCTCTGGCAAAAAACCATGGAAAACCGGTCGTCGTCGACCCCAAGACAGACCACTTTCTCGACTACAAGGGAGCCAAAGTTGTTGTGCCGAATCTCAAAGAGGCTTCGGAAGGTACTGGAATCAGATACGTGAACGAGACGAGTGTCATTAACATGGGTCAGTGGATACTGACTCACCTCGACTGCGATGCGGTCTTAATCACTCGGGGAAAAGATGGAATGTCACTGTTTGAGAAAGAGGGTATGGTCACCCAAATACCGACCCTGGCACGAGAGGTCTACGATGTGACCGGCGCTGGCGACACTGTCACCAGTGTCGTCTCTATGGCGCTGGCAACTGGAGCTCCCATACTCCGTGCAGCTCTTCTCGCAAATTGTGCTGCAAGCATTGTGGTGAGCAAAGTCGGTACCGCCGCACTCACGAGAGAAGAACTCCTGTGCAGAATAGATGAGATGAAGGACGAGATCTTGCAGGCACACACACTCAGTTACGGTTAGATGAATGTCGCCCAGTTAGAAAAGATAGCGACAGTCATCAAAAGGCTGGCCATACACATGGTTCATCAGACTGGTTCAGGTCATCCTGGATATTCTCTCTCTTGCATAGCGACACCGCCCATCTACACGGAGGAGTGCGATTTCACCTTCAGGAAGGCAATTGAGTGGAG
>LRSK01000033.1 GCA_001563325.1 Candidatus Thorarchaeota archaeon SMTZ1-83 | reverse complement strand
TGGCTTCAACAGCAACGAGACAATGATGCATTCATCAGTATTCCTGACTACCGCCGGAAAATCCTCGGTGACAGAGTCGACTCGATAACTTGGGATGAGAGTTTTGCAGTCACGCTGGAGATTAGTGCGTGTCAATACTTCCCATGGGTCATAGAGGAAGCAAAGCAATCTATCAAGAACCAAGATTTGATGCCGGGACGCTTCATCAGGGTACGAAACATGAGTGAGCAGACCGGCGATAACGACGTAATTGCCTTTGCCGCGGCGATGCAGATCGTGGATGCATCCTATGTCGAAACCCTAGATACGAAGGGTACCTTTCCAGGGCCTGATGGTGCACCGGTCAACATTCACCTTGGTGGTCCCGATACAATTACCGGCTATTTTGGTGGAGTGGGAATGCCCAACGATTTTGCTCTCAAATGGGCTGATGAGTACCTACACTACTACACCGAATATGGGGTCAAACAGGTCTTGAATATCAACCCTGGCAGCGTGTTGGTGGGCTACATGATGCACAAGCTTGGCATCGATATGGAGTTCAAGATAAGCGTCTACATGGGCAACGACAATCCCTTTGCATGCCTCTGGACATTGATGACTGCGAAGTTGTTCAGCCGAGATGACGGAACATCTCCCTTGATTGGATTCAATCTGTCCAACAGCGTGAACAACGAAACCATTGAGTTGGGTGCCTATGTTAGAGAGAGCTTCGGGTTCGAGGACGTGGTTCGCATTGAACACCACATCACTGAAACCTACAAGCACATCGTACGGCAACCCTACGACCGCCTTGATGAACTAGTCCAGCTCGCCGACCATGTCAAGAACATCAGTGCCAAACACGAAGGTGCTCCTCCAGACATAGATAGGAAGCGCGAGCATCCGAGTGACATACTTGATTACTTCAGACAGAAGGCCGAGATCATCGGCGCTGGCGAAATGCCCATGCTGTTGAGGAATTACCTTGACAAGCATGATGCCGTCAATAGAACGGCTCGTGCCCTTACAGAGAATGGCCTCAGCTTCATCGCGGCACAGAAGCTGCACAAGAAATAGGCTTCAACTGAACACGGAGGAAGAGGGCCTATGGCCCCTCTTGACTACATCCAAGGCTGGATATGTTCGTCGTATATGCTCTCGAGACGATCCTTGTGCTCTTGCTCTTCCTTGGCTAGAGTTTCAAAGACGGTTCGATGCGCTGCGTTTCTGGTGAGTTCGGAGAGTGTCTTGTAGAAGTCACGGGCTCCTTCCTCACGTTTCATAGCCACAATGAGTATGTCCTGTGAGGATGACCCAGGCTCAAGTGGTATGTCAATTAGGTACCGAGAGAGATCATGCCCCTCGAACTCCTCAATCGTATCACAGGTGAACGTTTCACAAACACCTTCTCCGAGAGCGTTCTGAAGCTTCTCCTTGTGTCCAGCTTCCTGCTTCGCCAGTTCCCTCAGCAACTGTTGAGATGAGGGCAGCTCTGCATTCTTGGCTGCTTGCATGTAGAAATCGTATGCCTCTTCTTCCTTCTGGATTGCAATTGATATCATTTTCTCGAAAGAGTCTTGAACAGTGGTCATTGGCTAACCCCGCGCTATGGGACGCCCATTCTAGTATTAAGCGTGGTGATTGCAACTACAAGTGGAGGCGCAAGACAGAAGTGCTAGAGTTCCCATCTTCTATCGACATTAGGGAGAGGTGAAACGGAATTGCGCCTGTGGAGTAATGATTTCACGGAAGGGCAACCAATTCCGGACCAGTGCGCCCATGAGAACGAGAATACGAGCCCGCATCTTGAATGGGACGATGCTCCAGTCGGGACCAGAAGCTTCGCGCTAATCTGTAGTGATTCAGATGCTCGGAAGAAGGGCTGGCTTCACTGGTTGGTCCACGGGATTCCGTCTGAGGTGCGCGAGATTTCTTCGGGTGCGCCTGTTCCAGGCATTGAAGTGGAGAACGACTTTGGGAAGGCGACATGGTGTGGCCCAGCGCCAAGGTCGGGAACTCATAGGTACTTTTTCACGCTCTATGCTCTTAGTGTCCCATCTTTAGAGGGTGTCAAGAAGACGGACTTCAAAAAGCTGTGTGAGAAGTACAGCATCGACTCCGCAGACACCATGGGGGTCTATACCAAGAAGTAGGCCAAACCTGAGAGTCTAGATTGCCCGTGGCAGAATCTCCTTCATATCAGAAGGTAGGTATTTGTGCAGAGCCTTTGGAATGGAAACGCTACCGTCCTCTCTCTGGTAATTCTCAAGTATTGCGACGAAGTTGCGCGGATTCGCCATCATTGTGCTGTTGAGTGTGTGAAGGTAGCCCTTCTCAGTGCCTCCTTTCTTGATGCGGTATCTGATGTTGAGTCGAGTTGCCTGATATGCCGTGCAATTGCTGCACGAACCCCCCTCACGATACTTGCCCTGACCCGGCATCCAGAACTCTAGGTCATATCTCTTTGCGGCTACTGTCCCCATGTCACCAGTGCATACATTGACGATACGATAAGGCAGCTTGAGGGCCTGCACGAATTCTTCTTCATTCCGGATTAGTTCCTCGTGAATATTCCATGACTCGTCAGGGTGGCTGAATACGAACTGTTCCACCTTGTTGAACTGGTGAACCCTGAATATCCCCTTGGTGTCTTTCCCGTGAGATCCCGCCTCTTTCCTAAAGCAGGCGCTGACACCTGCAAGCCTTATGGGCAAATCATCGGGCTCAAAGACCTCTCCCATATGCATGGCAGCCAGAGGGTGCTCAGAAGTTGCAATCAAGTACAAGTCCTCCTCCTCGACCTTGTACATGACATCTTCAAAATCACCGATGTCTACAACTCCTTCATAGGGGGCTCTTCTCATCATGAAGGGGGGATAGATGGGTGTATAGCCCTTCTTTAACAACATATCCAGAGCCATCCGCTGCATGGCAAGGTCGAGCATGACCAACTCGTTCTTTAGGTAGTAGAACCTGGAGCCCGCGATTCTTGCCGCTCGTGGGATGTCAGCAATGCCTAGGAAATCCAGAATGTCAACATGACTTTGAATCTCAAACTCGAACTCAGGTTTGCCGCCCCATTCTCTGACAACTTCGTTGTCTTCGTCACTCTCACCATAGGGCACACTCTCGTGGAGTATGTTAGGGATGCTCATCTGAATCAGTCTGATTTCCTCATCAAGCCTTCCTGACTCTTCTTCAGCCTCGTTGATTTCCTGGTTCACTCGATTAGCTTCTTTCGTCAGGGCTCTGTCGTCTTCTCCGGTCTTCTTCAGCTTGCCAATCTCTCTCGATATCCTGTTTCTTTGCGTTCTAAGTTCCTGAATCTGCCGCTTCAGGCCCCGAACCTTCGAGTCCAGTGATAGGAGCCTTTCAAACGCCTCCAACTTGGCGTCATCTCTTCGCTTGCGAAGATTCTCTCGTACCAGCTCCACGTTCTCTCGAATGAACTTGATATGCAACACTGGAGTCTCACCTGTTCGGTCAGTTGATATTCACTGGAATCCCTCTGGTCGCTTTTTAGACTCTTCGCTGCAAAAGACACAGCTAGAGTTCAGCTGATGGACAAAGATGATTGAGCGTACAATCTGGACACCTCGGACGACGTGCAATGCAGGTGCGTCGTCCGTGCGTTCCGATCAGGCGTGCGTAGTCATACCACTGCTCTTGGGGAAGCAGATCCATCAAGTCCCTTTCGGCCTTGTTGCGATTCTTCATCTCTTTCGTAAGTCCTAGCTTCTGGGTCACTCGTATGACATGAGTGTCCACAACTACGCCCTCATTGATTCCAAACACAACTGATAGGACAACGTTCGCAGTCTTTCTATTGACTCCACTCAATTCCACTAGTTCATCGAGGGTCCTTGGTACTTCACCAGAGAATCGTTCGACGAGCTTTGCTGCAGTGTCACGAATATAGACCGCCTTCCGATTGTAGGTCCCACAAGGACGGATTGTTTCTATCAGGACATTGATGTCCGCCTTCATCATGGATTCGGGATTGGGGAACATCTTGAAGAGCTTGGGAGTAATGGTGTTAACACAGGCATCGGTTGTATGCGCTGAAAGAATGGTTGCGATAAGCATCTCAAACGCATTCCTGTAATTGAGGTAGGTTGCCGGTGCATCAGGGTAGGCTCTCTCTAGTATTTGGATTACCTGTTTGATTCTGTCTCTCTCGGCCATCACCAATTCTCCTCATACTTCGGTGGTGCAACTAGCTAGCAATCTGATGTTGGGAATCGTCTTGCTCTGTGTATAAGAGTAGTCCTGTGAGAACGCGGTATCGATAGTCATCATGAGTAAGACTTGATCACAGTTTTCTCCTGGTTCTGAAATCTTCGATTTCACGCTTGAGCTGGTCAACCGTAGACTCTAACACGCCTATTCTCTCAGTTAGAGTTTCAGGTTCTTTCGACCTGAAACCGTATTTCGCTATTCCCCCAAGTATCAGCAGATTTACGATCATGATTATGATAAACATGTTTGCTGGTCCCATGAATTCGAAGATCAGTCCGCCAACGAAGTACCCTGGTGATGTCACGACGTAGACAACAGTCCAGAATATCCCCAACACCTTGGCTGTGTCTGTACTAGGCATACTCTTCTGAATCAGAGTCATCAGAACCAAAGCCCAGAGGCTATCGTTGATTGCCTTTATGACGATTGCCAAGAACGGTGTGGTGAATACGAGTTCGAGTCCACCTACTATCGAGTCGGCCGCGTCGACGATGGACACTGGCACCCAGTATTCAATATGCTGTGCCATGAAGAGAAGTCCCGCACAGATGGGCATAATGGAGTAGACCAGAAGTGTTGTCTTCTTCATCCCCTTCACATCTGAGAAACGGCCCACTTTGATAAGGAGTGGAAGTGATATGATTAAGGGAATCAACACCATTACTGCAATGCTGGGTATAGTGAATTCCAGCTCTTCGTTCGTGTAGATTAGAGCACCATACCTCCAGAGCGAGTCGCTGATTGCGTCTAGAACAACAATTGCCATCACTGCAGGCATGTAAGAGAGTATAAGTTTCACAGCTTGTCTATTCTCAGCTACAAAGTCACGCCACAGGGGCCTGTCTTTTGCTCTGCCTTTCTGGGGACTAGGGCTGAGGAGAACTGCCCTGGCTAGGGCACAGACCAACAGGAAAACTCCAGAAACGAGGTATATTAACCGCATACTCACCGGGAAATCGAAAATCGGCAGCATCAGTCCAAATGCTGCCAGAGTCAGGATTCCCCAAGACCTCCCCGTCTGAAAAAGAGAGAGTGCTAAACCACTGTGCTCCTTTGGAATGTTCTCCATGATGTAAGCTGTTGATCCCCCCTTTGCAAGGTCCATGGTTGCATAGATTACCAGCGCGCCGAAGATGAAGATGAAATCTGTAGTTACCCCCATTATCAGATGATACATTGCTAGCATTAGCATGGCCAATGCTGACAGCCTCTTTCTGTCCACGACATCTCCCACGTATCCTCCCACTAGTCGAGAGGCTGCACTCAGGGCCACTATAATGGTCACTACAGTGCCAATCAGAACATAGTCCCAGTCCAGAGCTCTTAGGTAGAGATTGAAGAACTCGTAGATTATTGCGAAACCGTTGTAGACCCACGCCGTAAGCAAATAGACGGTATAGTTTCGCCACGAGAATATTGTACTCAGAGATTCTCTGATGCCCTTGCTCTCCCGCGTTACTTCAGATTTCCCCGCAGGGCTTTCATTTGTTTCAGAATCTCTCGGGGGGCTTTCCTCCAAAGTGCTGCCGCCCCTATCATCAAAATCAGAAGTTGAATTCTCCCCCATATACAGGACCTCGCCATGTCAGTTCCTCGGCCTTGTTCCTGAATCCGACCTTTCTATTAACACTAGTCACTACTCTGAGGTCGGTGCAGGCCACCATTTTGGATTCTACACGGGAACTGAACACCATGAGGTCTTCCTCCATTGTGAAGGCTTTGGATCAAGCCTTTGTGCTGTCTAGTGCCTTTTTAGGTCATCAGACTCTTCGTTTCCATCTGGAACGCCTGGGAGGAACCTATGCCTCCACGAACGGGGCAGCTAGACACCTCGGCTCTGACCAAGCCTCACTCGAACAATAGCACTCGTACGTCGCCATTCTCTGTTGGCATAGCGACGATTCTGTGTGTGCCGATGTCCGCACTCAGCGTCAGACATTCAGGTGGGGTGTTTGACCCGATTAAGTTCCTGACTGCCAGTTCCAGGTTGACTGCGACGAGTCTGACGAGCTGCGGGTCCACGAATGGATCGACTTCTCGTCCTTCATCTGGATTTACTACATCTGCAAATGTTGTCGCAACTTTTTCGCTTATCATTCACGTTTTCCTCCATTTCTCGAGTACTTCGTTTTCTTCACCAGGGTTGAGGGTGTGCGTATGGTCCGTTTTTCTTCATCTTGTTTCTCTCCTCCGAATCTATCTCATCTCTCTCATGTTCGGTCTATCCATACCAATCGCGCTCAGCTAGGAAGTAGATCGACTGTGAAACTAGCCAGTCGTCCTACCCTAGTTCCCACTAACACAGTGGGAGCTGACTAGAACGGCACTGGATCTTTGCAGGGCGGCTGTATCACGGATGATATGCCGCTCACTACTCCAATTGACAACAACTCTAATGCAACACGACTCTCAGTCATGTTCTCGTAGAGCGTTCTCATCTCGTCTGAGCTAATCGTTTTCACCTCCGATTATGGTGTATGGTATGGATTGGACTATGTCCCAGGCGAATAGATTTACTAGATTAATAAAACCTGTCGGTTCTTGTCTTATCCTCATATGTATGTAGATATTCATTGCCGGCATCTCATGTCGTCTGGAGCAATGTCCTGGATGTCATCCAAGACTACCAGAGGGAAATCCGCATAATAAGAGGTCCAGTTTGGATATGGCTGCCCAGATTGACACTTGGGGCTTAACACTGAGCGCTTTCTGTGATTTGACAAGCCCTTTCGAATAGGCCTTATCGAAAAAGAGGCCAAGAGTTACATTATTAACTAAACAAACGGTCATGATGTATAGACGGGGAAAACTGCGCGATGAAACCACTGGGAACCGGTGCGCTCAAGCTTCTCAGAAAGCTTGCTATTGATCCATCACTGTCTCAAGCTGAGCTCGCAAAGGAACTAGATGTGACAAGGTCTGCTGTCAATCAGATCTGGCAGAGACTGAGGAAAGAGTGCAATCTGTCAGTTCGCGGTAGTTTCGACTACGGCCAGCTTGGACTTAGGCTTGTGTTCGGCTGGGCAAGTGACAGAGAGGGATCTGACATCCTACCTAAGTTTTCTAGGTGGCTCACATCGAGCCCTCTTACCGTTGTTGTGATGAGGTCCGTTATGTCCTCTATGATGGATACACGCGTATACTTCGAGGCGCTTCTTCCTCAGGGTCAGAGAGGCGTGTGGTTTCTGGATCAGCTAGAGAGGTTCAAGAAGAATCCGTACAACCTTTCCTTGGTATACGGGTTTGCTTCACATATCGCCAATCATCTAAACTTGGGTCTCTTTGATGGGCGCGGCTGGGATATGATTGACGGTTTCAGGTTTGGGGCAACTATCGACTCGGCGAAAGGATATGCTGATGTACTTCCCGATGTGAGAACCTCCAGACAGAGTGATCCAGTGAATGTCAGTCTTGACGATTTCATAGTGGCCTCAATAATCGAACAGGACTTCCATGCTACATCACGACAACTAGAGACGAATCTCTCGGAGCTGGGTGAACCAAAGATGTCGGAGAGGACACTAAGACGCCGTCTTTCTGCCGTCCGCAAGAAGCGCATTGTCCCCTACTTGAGAATCGAGAATATTGGTCTCAGCCAGAGAATAGCTATCAGCTTGGAGGAAGCAAGGGAGCTTGATGATTCAAGTCTCTCTCGGCTTCTCAGAGTACAGGCAACCACGCTTCCGAAGGCAAGAGTCGTACACAATGACAACCTCACCTCCATGATTCTGGACCTTCCCGAATCAGTGAGCTGGTTTGCCATATCACAGGTTCTCTCCGAGTCCGCAGGAGCTACTTCTACGATATGCACATTTATAGCCGATGATTCTCAGATATGGAACGGGCTCGATAGTTTGCTTGAGGTTCTTGTGGAACACACAGGAAAAGACAGTCGCTCTCACCACCTATGATTCCACAGATGGTCCACCAAGGCCCAGGAGATGTAAATCCGAGATTGAACAAGCCTGACAGCGGCTCCCTGCAGATTCGAACCTCCTATGACGAGATGATTCCATCAGTGACAGAGCCGTCTGCTAGGTTCTACATCGATGTCATGAAGATCTTCCTTGCTCTTTACGAGGGTGCCTTGTCATTGGAGGAGGCGGTCAGTGCCGCTGAAACGCTCAAGGAGAACCCTGAGTACGCGAAGAACGCAATCGATCCTACACTGATACCACTTACCGAGGAGTACAAGGACCGGATTCTGTCGAACCTCCAGACATTGAAGAAGTTCAACCTCTTCACCAGAGACTCGGTCAGGTCAGCATTCACCTTCGCCCTCCTGACCCCCGATGCTCCAATCAGCAAGACAGACCTCCAGATACTGAGGATTCTCGAGAAGAATCCATTGACCACCCTCGTAGATGCAGCCGAAGCGATTGGGGCAACTCCAAGGACAATTGCGAGATCCATAGAGCGTCTTGAACGGAATTTCTTTCTTCGAGTCGCTGCCTTTGTTGATATGACATCTTTTGGTGCTCATTCTCACATTCTGTTCTTCACACTAGCCGAAGGCATTGATTGGGAAGAAGTCGAGGAAGGGTTTGCCTTGTATCCATTCACCAAGAATATTCTCAAGACTACAATGACTGATCTTGGCTACGCGTCATTCCTTATTCCGGGTCCTGAGGAGAACCTCTCAATCTTTGCCGACCACGTTAGTGACATCTCCGCCATCCTATTTGATTATTCAAGTCTCCATGTACAGGAGGCGACAGGGGCCAATTCCAATATGTCCCTGCTAAAGGACGGCCAGTGGCAGTTCTCAGATGCAATGCTGAAGATCAAGGAAGATGATGAAGCTCCAGAAAGCGAAGGAGAAATGCGTTTGCTGGAGTGTAGGGGCTGGCAAAGGGGTCTTACGGCAAACGACTTCATCGTCACAGCTGAGTACAGCAAGGCACTTCGCAACCCACCAAGGATTCTTAGAGAGAATCTACGAATGGAGGGTTGGGATTTCGATGGAAAGCAGATTGCACAGTCGGTGCGGAAATCTCACGACCGTGGCTTGATTCTCCCCTTTCTTAGCTACTCTGGAGTGGGACTTCCTACCAACTTCTGTTTCGAGATAATCTGCAACAGAGAATGGCAGGACAGGATTCTGAGAGCAGTCATCCATCTGCCATCGGTCACATACTATTTGTCGGCTAGGGGCATAATTCTGTGGGTTCAGGTGCCGAGTCACCATCAGGTTGAATACTACCGTGCGTTCCGTGCGCTTGAAGACTTCGAAGGAGTTCGTTCCGTACAGCCGATAATGACCATTCTTCTGAAGGGCTCCCGTTCTGAGCTTGATTTCGTCCGATACTGGAGGTTTAGCTCCAGGGGTTGGACCGTTGATCCCGAGCTATTGAATCTTGGAAGCTACTTTCCATATTAGGCAACCGTACTCTCGTAATCAGATGAAGGCTATTGTCTCTTCTTTATCTCTTGGAAGACTTCAGACATCGCTCCTCTCCAGTTACCTGAGAACGGGGGTCCAAGTACTACTTCCGTTAGCCCCATCTTGGCAAGGACTTCGAACCTATCCACCATGTACTCAATCTCCCCACTGATAGAGAACATGTCCATGATTTCTTGATTCACGAAGGGGCTGCCAGCAGACGGCCCAGACTTTGCTACAGCCTCACGAATCCGTGTTACACGCTGCTTGTCAACATCAAGCATGTCAATTACCTGCGACGGCATGTCTGCCACAACAAGAGCGACAACTCTCTTTGCAAGTCCTTCGTCGCTTCTTTCGAAGGAAGGGATTGTCGGCAACCATGCCACCTTCTCGATATCTTTCGGACTTCGTCCTGAATCCTCAGCGGCTTTGTTCAGTTTCTTGACTGCATCTTTCAGATAGTCGAAGGGTCCTGATAGTATGACACCATCTGCCACTTGTCCGGTGAGCTTCAACATCTGCGGCCCCCTGACTCCCAAGAAGACCGGAATATCTACGGGCTTCTTCAGACCCACGTCGAAATCCTTCAACTGGATGAGCTCACTCTCAACGGTTACCGTTTCTCCAGCCCATAGTCTACGGAGCACCGAAACCGATCTTCTTAATTCTGAAACCGGTTTCATCAGCGAGATGCCCAGACTCTTGAGGTCCTGAATTCCACCTATTCCCGTTCCGAAGACGAATCTCCCGCCCCCTGTCTGATACAATGTGACAGCCGCTCGTGCGAGTGTCTGGATTGAATGTACTGTGACTGGAATGATGGCTGTTCCGACGCGTGCCTTGGGGGCCTGGACCAAGGTGGCGGCGGTGAGCACAAACACGTCTTGGCCCAGATCTATGTCTTCACCTATCCAGATGCCGTCTATACCAAGACGTTCAGCATTGGATGCAATCCATCCTGTGGCCTTTGGTTTCATATTGGTCGTAACGCCGACGCTAGCTCTATACACTTCGAAGCCGCCTCTCTTAGATGGCACCAGTGATGAACCTAATTAATCCGACTAAACCACTCGCACAAGCACATATTTGAGTGACAGACCTTACACGATTTTGAACTGAAATGAAGGTTGCATGGGGAATAACCGGGAGTGGCGACCTTATCGTAGAGGCAGTTGAACTCATGATAGAGCTACAACAGGAGCATGATGTGAGGATTGACGTCTTTGTTTCTAAGGCCGGACGTCAGGTTCTGAACTGGTACAAACTCTGGAGCAAAGTCAATGAGAACCTCAATGTCAAGGTCGAGGTTGATGCTAACGTTCCTTTCATTGCAGGTCCACTCCAAATGGGCAAGTGGGATATTCTCGTAGTGGCCCCTCTCACAGCGAACTCTGCCGCCAAGATTGCCTATGGAATCGAAGATACACTCATCACAAATGCAGTGGCTCAGACCTGCAAAGGCAAGACTCCAGTGGTCCTTCTTCCCGTTGACCAGGTGCCAGGTGAGGTTGAAACAATAGCTCCCAACGGGATGAGATTCAAGATACGAACGCGAAAGGTGGATCTTGAGAATGTTGGCCGACTTCGTGAGATGGAGGGAATCACAGTAGTTGCAACTCTAGATGACATAGCACAGAAGATCAAGTCAATGATCAAGTGACACGAGGGGAGAACATGGGTGAAGGCCTGTACGCAGACGGTTACCGAATGAATCTCGTGAGAAGGGCAATCCTGAGATGGTTTGGAAGACACGGCAGGGAGTTCCTCTGGAGGCATTCAGTGAATCCGTTCCACATTCTGCTGGCAGAGATTTTGCTTCGAAGGACCACCGCAGCAGCTGTCGCCAGAGTCTATCCTGGCTTTGTGAAGCGCTTCAATGAACCCGCAGACTTGGCAAGGGCAAGCCTCCGCAAACTGGAGAAGAGTGTGTCCTCACTTGGACTTCAATCAGTCAGGGCACGGCACTTGCGTGAAACTGCCAAGACAATGATGCTGGAACATGACGGGTCTGTTCCACAAGAAGACTCGGCCCTGCGGAGGCTCCCCGGTGTCGGTAGATATGTTTCTGCAGCTGTCCGGAACTTTGCTTATGGTATTGCTGAACCGATGGTTGATGGCAATGTTGTACATCTCATGAATCGAGTGTTCTCTGCAGGTTTCAATGGTCCTGATGACAAGAGAGCATGGCTGTTCATGGAGAATTTTGGTGGGAGGAACCAAAAGAAGCAACTCTATTGGGGCATTATAGACCTTGTATCAGCAGTGTGTCTGAGAAGAAGTCCGCGCTGTACCCAGTGCCCTCTGAACGAGTACTGTGACTTTTCCCGTTCCGACCCTAGTCCAGATCCGGGATAGATATCTCAATGTTGAACTGCGAGCCACAGGGACATGCTGCAGGGATTTGGAACTTGTCCGGGGTATCTATGCTAATCCTAGCACCCTGTTGAGCGGCACGATCAATCATGGCCTGCATGTTTGTCGTCATATACTTCGCAAAACTCTGGACTAGTTCTGGTATCGATATGTCATTAATCCAATAGACGAAATGACTACAGTCCGAATTCGGACAGCTGCTGAGGATTGCACGCGTTCCATCCCCGCACGACTTACACTTGAGGTCAGTATGGTGATAGTCTGGCGCCGTAGGTGCCGGAAGATCAAGGGCATTGTTCTCGCCACACCTATAGCAGTAGTAATCAAACCGAACCGTATTCGTCATCGTCAGCTCACTCATTTGAAAGACACCCTCACCAAAAAAAGAGTATCTGTGCGCACTCGAGATGACTCTGATACGCATTGGTTTTCTAGGGGCTAATAAGGTAGAATCAACGGGTATCTCTGAGGAAGTGACTGCAAGTGCAGATTGCGACTCCAAGTATGAAGATGATTTCGTTGTTCCTAGTCTTCCTGACAGAGAACTTTGAGGCTAAGAATTGCCCTTGTGATGCTTGCGGCAGCTTGATTCCCCGTTTCAGTAGAACATTCGGTATTGGATCCAGCTGGATTTGTCTGGACTGCATAATACGCCGAATCCACCACGTCTAGTGGTCTGTTTTCTTCGAAAGTCCACTGAGAAACGCTGAGCCTAACAGTGAAAAGTGGGTTATGTGGCCATAGTAGGTGCTAGGTGAAGCCTTTGAAGCGCAGAATCCAACCACATCTGAGAGTAGGCGAAGGTGACGTCGAGAAAGTTGTGCTAATTGCAGGAAATCCGGATAGGATTCCTATCATGGCATCAAAGCTGAAGGAACCTGAGGAAGTGGCGCGCTATAGAGGATTTGTGACATACCGTGCCTATACTCCAAAGGGCATCGCGGTCACAATGTCTGGCACAGGTATTGGGACACCCTCCACACACATCTGTGTCGAAGAACTCTCAAGGCTTGGTCCCGAAGTCATAATCAGAATAGGGTCGTGTGGTGGAATTGAGCCGACAGTGAAGACCGGTGACGTAGTAGTACCGACCGGCGCAATCCGTGATGAACGAACGGGCCTCAACTATGCGCCGATGGAATACCCTGCAGTAGCGTCTCCGAGGTGGGCAATTGCCTTGCATGAAGAGATATCCAAACTCCTGCCGGCTGACAGGGTCCATCAAGGTATTTGTTGGACCAGTGACGTCTACTATGTCAATCCAGACAAGAATCCATTGGACATGTGGACTAGAGCCAGAGTGAAGTGCGTGGAGATGGAGAGTTCATTCCTCTTCGTATTCGCAACAACACGTGGACTTGAGGCCGCATCTATCCTTGCCTGTGATGGAAATCTTCATGGAGCCCAAAAGGTTGAGCAATCTGATGAGTCTGAGGAGTCTGGTGAACAGGATCCATTGTTGAAAGAGGCAGTGGAGAAGGAGATAGAGGCGACAATCAAAGCAATAGACCGATTCTATGGCTGAAGTGGTTTTGCGTTTGTCACATCATGATTTTGCACATGTTTTTAGTGGACCAAGTGGATACTCTTCCTACCATGCAGGAAACTAGGGCCGTGGGAAGCAGCCAACCTGAATCCAATCCGACCATTACCCTTCGGAGCCTCAAGAAAGTAAGCAATCCGCATTCGATACATGGCATCTATCCTTACAGAGGTAAGATGTCCTCCCTCGATGCCGCACACGTAATTTCACAGCTTCCCCACGATGCTGTACTCCTAGACCCCTTCTGTGGAACCGGAACGGTCGTGTATGAGGCGCAAGTGAGAGGCATGCGGGCCATAGGAGTAGACAACAATCCACTTGCTTGCATAATTGCCCGTGGAAAGACTGAACCTCTGATTGTGGAGGAAACGCTGGAGCATCTTGAGCAAGCAATTGCAGCAGCAAAGAATCTGCAATCCCCCTCATTCATGCCTGACGCTCCTGCACAGTATTTCCATCCTACCACCGCAGAGCAAATCATGCGCATGATTGCAGTTTCAGACGACTTCTCATCCTACGAGCTGTCAGTTCTGTATGGATCCATGTGCGTGGCGGCCAGAGCGTGTAACGGCTGGATATGGACCTCCACGTCCATTGGACGGTTAAACAGACCCCTGCGTGCCGTCGACTTCTACAAGACAATGATGCGAAAGGCGAAGAAGCACATCTCCTTTGTGATTGGGGAGCCTCCGGCGGCTATACACCAGCATGACACACGACGCATTACCGAGGTTGTCCCTAAGAATTCGATTGATGTTGTGTATTGTAGCCCTCCATACTTTGATGCGCTAGATTACACTGGCTACTACAGCAAGCTCGTCTTGGAGATAACAGGTGCAGATCGTGCTCGGATACGAGAGGGGTTAATCCAGAGGTACTCAACCTACAAACAGGATGTCAGCATGGCGCTGTCCGCAATAGACAGAGTTGTCAAGAATGATGCTCTAATCATATTCGTTGTTGGGGACCGGATGGTACGCAGAAGACTCGTCAGGGGGGCGGAGTTCTTCACTGAGATCGCTCCTTGGAATGACCCCTACATTGTGGAGAGGTCTTATGCTTGCACGCCCAGTAGAATCTGGGACAAGATCAATAGAACACAAAGAAGGGAACAGGTCATAGTCTGGAACTTGGGAGCCTGAGGATGATGCCATGAAGACAAGACATCTGGTTGTTTTCGGCGATAGCCGCAGGATGGATCGTGTAAGGGATGAATCAGTTCATCTTGTGGTGACTTCGCCGCCGTATTGGCGACTCAAGGACTACGGTCAGAATGGTGGTATTGGACTTGGTTCGGAGTCGTATGAAGAATACATGCACGACATCTGTACTGTCTTCCGAGAGTGTGTGAGGACACTTGTTCCTGATGGGAAGCTAGTTGTGAACATTATGCCGATTCTTCTTACTGGAAAGGACTCCAAATTCAACAGAAGGGTCACTAGGACAGTTCTGACCGACTTGGAGAACTTCATGGCATCACTGGAAAACATGTACTTCCATTCACTATACATTTGGGACAAGAGAAAGGCAGTCCGTTTCAGTTCTTGGGGCTCATATCCATATCCCCCAAACATCCTGTCCTCGTATCCCTATGAGTGGATCATTGTCTTCTCAAAGAGTGGTCGACGCCCTCCAGTGGATTCCTCGATTAAGGAAGCATCCAAGATAAGTCACGAAGAATTCACCAATTGGGCTCAGAATTCAATCTGGGAATTTCAGCCCGCTTCAGCCAAGGCTGAAGGGCATCCGGCACCATTTCCTGAGGAACTCCCTCAAAGATGCATTCGTCTCTATTCCTACGTGGGTGACACGGTCCTCGACCCTTTTGCTGGGAGTGGAACCACGCTTGCGTCGGCAAGAAGGCTTGGTCGTAATTCTATAGGTTATGAGATCAATCCCGAATATGAGGGACTGATTCGTGCTAAACTGGGAATCAAAGAGAACTGGAATAATCAGGCATCGTTCGAGGTGGTTCTCGACGACGCCAAACCTAAATAGAAACACTCTATTCTCCGTAATATTCCGTCAACGCTCGGTTTCAGTTGGAGTCAGAAGAAGGGAGGAATCTTGGAAGGTGTCATACGATGTCATAGTAGTCGGCGCTGGTCCCGCAGGCTCCATTGCCGCACACGATTGTGCGCGTGAAGGACTCAAGACACTTCTCTTAGAGAAGTTCTCATTGCCGAGAAACAAGCCTTGTGGTGGAGCTGTCATGTTCAGAGGACTCCATATGCTCAATGGGCAAGTCCCAAGGAGTCTAGTTGAACAGAGAATCCATGGACTGAGATTCCTGCTATCGAATGGTGATAGTGCTGAGTTCAAGTCGGACAAGATGCTGGGGATTACAGTATTCAGAGATCGCTTTGATGAGTTTCTGGCAAGACGAGCGGCAAGAGCCGGGGCTGAACTCCAAGAGAAGGCACGAGCTGCAGGCGTGTCGCTGAGTCGAGAAGGTGTGGCTGTACAGCTCAGCGACGGGCGAGAGTTCACCTCTCAGTTCGTGATTGGTGCGGATGGTGCTAATTCCACGGTGGCCAAATGCACTGGGCTCAGGCCAGAACGCAAAGACCTGAATCGCATGGGATTGGGGATGGAATCTGATTTCCATGTTGGCGAGGACGGGGTACTAAATGCCACTGGAGGTGACCCGTCCATTCTCTTGCTCGTACCTGTAGAGAATCAAGTATCCTACGGTTGGGTCTTTCCCAAGAAGGAACATTTGTCGGTCGGAATCGCCGGAGTAGCTATACACATGCAACGTCTCCGTCCCATCTTTGACACTTTTGTTGCGAGGATGGAAACTCTGCTGGGTGTAGGACTGAAACCTGCGAAACGCCGAGCACATTTTCTCGGTGCAGATGGCGTGACGAGCAAGAATGTGACTACTCGTGTCATACTTGTCGGTGATGCTGCGGGTTTCGTCGACCCGATGATGGGTGAAGGAATAGCCTATGCAATGAGGTCTGGTATGTACGCGGCCAAAGTGATCACGAATGCCCTGGAGAACAATCGCACAGACGAAGAGTATCTTGAATGGTACCAAAGGTTGTGTTCCAAGGAGTTCAGGGCAAACTTCAGAATGGCCGAATGGGCTGGACTGAGAGGGACCTCTTTCACAGAATTCGTCCTCTCAAGAGCAAGTGGGCACCCTCTAGCATCTGAGATTCTCACTATGCTTGCAAGAGGTGAAATTGGCTACTCGGAAATCCCCCAGACCGTCGTCATGAGCCTTCCAAGGGAGCTACCAAGGCTTCTCCGTCGTGTTGTCGTGTCCAAGGCATTCGGTTCTCCCCGAAAAGGTTCTTAGGCCAATTAGCTACAGGCTCGTAAAGGCCTGTGAAGCGCATGCGGGTGACGTGGCTTGTCCTACTATTACTCTTCACTCCTATAGGAAGCGTGAAGGCCATTCAGACCAGTCATGTCCCTGAGTTTGATGGAGCAAACGCCATGCTGTATCTGACTCAGCAGTGCCAGTTTGGACCTCGGCCTCCAGGATCCGATAATCTGACGCTCTGCAGAGAGTACTTCACAGGAATCTTGGAGTCATTTGGGTGGACTGTGATTGAGCAGAAATTCACCTATCTAGGGGTAGAATGTGTCAACTTGATTGCGCGTTATGGGGCCGCTGACAATGCAACAATAGTACTGGCTGCACACTATGACACCAGGCCGTTTGCAGATCAAGATCCAGATCCAGCAAATCGAACCCGTCCTGTTCTCGGTGCCAATGATGGCGCCAGCGGATCTGCTGTCCTGCTTGAACTCTCAGGGGTGCTCCCGGTATCCGTTCGCTCTGATGTGGAAATCGTCTTCTTCGATGCCGAGGACTCTGGGGGAATCTCTGGATGGGACTGGATTGTGGGTTCTACGTACTATGTGAGCGAACTGAATACGACCAGAAGAGAAGCAATCGCCGCGATGATTCTGTTTGATATGGTCGGTGATAAGGATGCACGTTTTCCACGAGAGCGCGGCTCGACAAGATCACTCCAGGACGCAGTCTGGTCTCTTGCTGCTGATATCGGTCACGACGGTCTCTTCATTGACACACTTGGCGGCAGCATCTTGGACGACCATCGTCCGTTTCTTGATGCAGCTGTCCCTGCCCTTGACATAATCCAACACGACCCCTTTCCCTCATCTTGGCATACCGTGGAAGACACCCCTGACAAGTGCAGCAGTACAATTCTTCAGGCAGTTGGAGAAGTAGCAGAAACGTTTGTTGTAAGCGGACTGGCCAATGATGGCCCATTCGCGCCGAACCCCTCTGACTTCCTATACATAGCACTGCTTGTAGCCGTCCCAATCATAGCAGTGGCCGTCCTATTATTGACAAGACGAAGATAGGATATTACACGTTTTTAACAAGCAAGGACCTAATCCACTATCTGTTGACCTTATTCACGGTGATTTGGATTGAAGAAGACCGTTCTGTACAGGCCCGTGGGAATGGAGTCACCACCACTGACCTGCCTGTCTGTGAATCCGACGGGAAAACACCTGGCCTGTGGAACGTTGGACTCGGAGATTATTCTTCTTGATTCTTGTAATGGTAAACCGAAGAAAGCTCTCAAAGGACACGAGGGCGCAGTTTCAGGAGTTTCTTTCATAACCAAGGGAAAGGGTCTATTGTCAACAAGCTGGGATTGCACAACAAGAAGGTGGACCATGAGGGGTGCCCCCAAAGAGAATCCCATGCTTCGACATGGTACGGAGGTAAAGGCGCTGGGAGTGGATTCAAAGTCCGCCCGGGGCGCTGCTGGAGCCCGTGATGGAGAGGTGAAGGTATTCTCAGTTTCCACTCTGAAGAACCTCCGAAACCTGCAAGCTCACAGAACAGACGTTTCGGGATTGGCATTCACAAGTGATGACTCGAAGCTCGTAACAGCATCATGGGATGGCGAGTGCAAGGTCTTCGACATGACCAGCTTCGAGAGAATAGGAACGCTTGTCAAGCAAAAACACCGCATACGTGCATTGTGCATTGCACCAGACGATTCTCGGGTCTTCCTGGGTCTTCATAATGGAGTCGTACTCTCTGTAGATCCTGAGAGCCCCAAGGATCGCGTAGAGCTGTCTGGGCACACCGATGTTGTGACATCACTGGCGGTTGACCCTTCCAGCACACATCTTGTATCTGGAGGATGGGACCGACGGCTTATCGTTTGGTCTCTTGAATCAGGGAAGAGGATTTTGGACGAGAGCCAACTGGCAGGTCTGTCTTCTCTTGTCTGGGCGCCTAGGGGACTATGCCTCTATTCTGCTGATCACTCTGGTGCACTCACATCTTGGGACTTCGACAAGTGATCTGGAGCCGAAGTGTCCTATATATCCATACGAATGTCGATAGTCATATAGCCCTCTCTGATCCACGTCATCCTAACCCTCCCCTGCTTCTTCCGCCCAGTAGCAAGCTCGTGGAGTTGAGAGGCCGCACGATTCCTGCTTGGTTTGTCAAACGGAATTGGTATTGTATTTCGATCTTGGGTCTCTAGATTCAATCCCTTCTCCTGAACCCTGACGATCGGATGGGAGAGGATCATCCTCCCCTCCTTGAAGACAGGGGGCTTGTTCCTCATGCTGCTAACGATTTCCGCCAATCTTCGATGTCGACCTACTTCAACCCATGCCGTCTTTACGACATCTCTTAGATACTGCTCTCGCTTGTCAAACCGGTTCGAGAAATCCTCTCGAACGTGTTCAAGTGTCTTGCTTCCTGAAGGGAAGTGCTCTTTCAGAATCACTTTGATGACGTAGTTTGTTGCAGATGCATATCTCCCAAACTCTGGTTCGATTCTGTCCTGTTTATCACGAGTGAGAGTAACACTGGCAAGTTTCACTATCTCAGACTCTGCTCCGGACATCAAGCTCCACGAGTCACGGACGACTTCAATCTTGTCTAATCAATGTAACCAAACGAGAGTGTCTACAATCGTTGCGCAATGAAATACGCTTCACTAATACCTCTCTCAATCCCCTTGTCTGTGAAGTCGAAGGCGCCGTGCTGGACCAAGATATTCTCATAGAACACTGGCTCACTCTCTTGTAGCGCTTGGACGAAACTAGTCTGATCGACCTCAAACTGACCTGTCAAGGCCAGCAATGCGCGACCTATGTCGTCGACTGCATGTCTCATCTCCAATACGGCAAGCTCGTAATCCCCGGATAGTGTGCAGTTTCTTGCTCCATGATACTCTCGCTGTGCGCGCGCAAGGAGTTCCATCGCATAGTCATCAACGGCGCCTTCACTGAAACGGCCTTCTGCAATTTCAATCCAGCTCCTGACCTCCTCAAGAGTATCCATAAGCTCTTCCTCTTCCATCCCCTTCAGTTTGAAGGTTCTCAAGAAGAGTGGGTATGAAACTGGATCAAGGAGACGTATCTCAGTAAGCACCTCTGATGGCTTCATGATTGAGAAGTAGTTGTTTCTCATGATGATTACGCGTCCTAGGTCGAACAGTCCGCTACGAAGTTCATGGATTGCACTTATCGCGTCGCCCAGCTCAGCACTCTTCGATGCATTCTTCAAGGACAAGAGTGCCTGGTCCTTGACACTGTCTACAGCATCTTCAGACCACACGAATTTGGATGCGCGTTCCTGCCAGTTCTTGAGCATTCCTTTTGTATCGTGAACAACCTTGGCATTCCTCAGTCTTCCGATAAGTTCGGCAATGCGGAGCGCGTCATTGGTTTCTCCTTCAAAGATGTCTTCTATCAGATTCGGCTTCAGGAAGACGATGTCAATCCGAATACCTTTGTGTTCCTGGAACAGCTGTCCGGGTGACTCAGGGTCATCCCAGATGATCCCAAGATTCAGATCGGACGTGGCTGTCAGTGTTCCCCTCACGAATGACCCATATACGAAGATGCCCTTTACCTTGTCGTGACTTTTCCACTCTTTCACAGTGTCTTTCAATGCAGCATTGAACTTCTTCTGCAGGTCAAACACGACGCGGTCACCTCTTCCCTCATGCGGTACAGCACAACAGGATGACTCTCCATTGCATAGGCTTCTCAATAAAGATATCTAGTGGAACCATTCGCCCACGAGAAATAATAGGTGCGATGTGCTTTTGAGTGCGAGTTGACTGCAGTGACCCGCATCGATAGACGCGCCGCGGATGAGCTAAGGTCTGTAGCAATACAGCGCGGTTTCCTGAAGTATCCAGAAGGTTCAGTCCTAATCAGTACAGGCGAAACAAAGGTGATTTGCACAGCAACCGTTGAAGATGGCGTTCCCGGCTGGCTCAACAACGCGGACCAAGGCTGGGTGACTGCTGAGTATGCGATGCTTCCCCGCGCAACTGAAGATAGGACAAATCGAAACAGACTCAGCGGCCGAGGTGCAGAGATCCAGCGTCTTGTTGGCAGATCATTGAGGGCAGCTGTAGATCTCAAGCGTTTGGGTGAGAACACCATCAGAATAGACTGCGATGTGATTCAGGCTGATGGAGGCACGAGGACCGCTTCAATAACTGGTGGATATGTTGCCTTATGCGATGCCCTCCAGTTTATGTTTGACATGGACATGATACGAGAAATTCCTCTGCTAGGACATGTTGCGGCTGTGAGCGTGGGAACTGTGGATGATGAGACCCTTCTCGATCTCTGCTATGTCGAGGACGCTCAAGCAGATGTAGACATGAATGTGGTCATGCGCGATTCTGATTTTGTGGAGGTCCAAGGGACTGCTGAGGGGCCGCCTTTCAACCGAGGAACACTTGACCAGATGCTCAGCCTAGCAACCAAGGGAATACGGGAGCTAATTGAGGCACAGAAGAAGGCTCTCGGCAAGTGAGGGCGACAGTTATACCTCAGCATTGTCTACTAGAATTGAGTTGACCCAATAGGAGGATAACACCCTTGGAGCTGCCTGACGGGTTTGAGTTCTGCACTGCGAAGACTGAACAAGACTTGGAGGATCTCTTGGAATTCAATTCAAAGGTCCATGAAGATGATCCTAAGGAACTCAGACGTGTGATCAAGAATCTCCCTGGCTTTGGCCTTGACATGAACTACTTCATCCGTGACGTTGACAAGGGCATGATTGTTTCAGCAATGAACGCCATTCCAAGTACTTGGGCATACGAAGGAGTTCCTCTTCGGAATCTGGAACTAGGATGGGTTGGCACTCTCAAGGAGTATCGGAAACGGGGTCTTGTTCGCTCGTTGTACTCCCACTTTGACATCCTGCTGAGGGACGGTAAGTACGACATCTCCGTAATCCAAGGGATTCCTCATTACTACCGCCAGTTCGGCTATGAGTTCATCCTGCCCTTGGGCCGGCGCGTTACACTGGGTCCTCACTTGATACCCAAGATTAGTGAAGGCACTGAGGCTCCCTTCATGAAGTTGTCCGTCAGGGAGGCGGCCGAGTCGGATCTCGATAAATTGATCCGCCTCTATGACAATCACAATCAACGACTTCTCGTCTACAGTATGCGCAGCAGGGAACTCTGGGAGATACAGGAGCGATTCAAGAAGGAGTTCGAGAGTGACTTCACGACCATGGTAGTTGAAGAGGAAGGACGTGTTGATGGGTATTTTCGATACAGTCTGAGTAAAGGAGCCAAGGACGAGCCTCAAGACCGAGTCCTCCATGTCAGTGAGAGTAGTGTGACAAGCTATAATGGAGTAATGAGAGTTCTACATCATCTACGCCAAGAGGCACTCCAGAGTCAGGCATGTCGCATCGAACTCGTTGGTCCAGACCAGAACAACCTCTGCAGAATGGCTCAAGATCTGGGAGGCAAGGCACTCGCCTGGTGGAAGTTTCAGATTCGGATTCCCGACATTGTCAGTCTTCTCAAGAAAATCTCTCGGGTCCTTGAGAAGCGTCTGAAGGGAACGATGTTTCATGGACTCACATATGATGTCATGTTAAACACTCACCGCAACTGTTACCTGCTCAGATTCAAGAACGGGAAGATCACGAAAGTACAAGACCTGGGTATGCAAGAAACAGGTGATAGAAGAGAGTTCAGAGCCCCGCCTAATGAACTAGCGAAACTCATCCTTGGCGATTACAGCATCGATGAACTGAATCGGGCAAACATAGATTTCTTGGTCGATGGAAGGATACGCTCCTTAATCCAGACTCTGTTCCCCAAACGCGAGAGTTGCATAGCCTACTACATGTGTTAGCTTCAATCGCCCTGACCATGTGCATATGGCGTAAGCTTTATCTTGGATTAACGGGCAAATAACATGCTTTCGTCGAGTAGAGACGGTCTTATGCGACGTCAACGTCGTGAGGCTGTTCTAGCGATTCAGGCAGAGCTCGACGCACAGCAAGCTTTAAATCGTCGGCCAAGACGGCTGACGGAGCGTGCACCCGAATGAGTAGGTTGTGCGCTTGAGGTCCGGAATCCGGCGTGGTTATGCTGGAGGAAGGCCCATCGGGACCAGACCGAAGGATGGAGTCATTCCTGATGGGGGACCGTCGAAGCATATGATTCAATGATGTGCAGTGCACGGAGTGTTGTAATGCTGAGATTGCAGAGGATGGAGGCATACGTACACAAATATGAAGTTACAACTCCTTGGCAACAGGTAATACTGTGCCGGTCTCATGAGTAGGACTGCAAAAGCTGTACGGCCGCTGGTGGATGACTAGGTTGGCTAGCCGATGAAGGGCGTCACGAGCTGCGAAAAGCCTGGGGTAGGCGCATGAAGCCATTGATCCCAGGGTCCCCGAATTGGACTTCCTCATGTGGGCTAATACCCCGCATGGATCCAGTGTCACAACTGGATTGGGAACGCTCGGAACTGAAGCATCTTAGTACGGGCAGGAAGAGAAAACAATAGTGATTCCGTGAGTAACAGCGAGCGAAAGCGGAACAGGCCAAACTGAATCCCTGTGCGAAGAGTAGAGGGAGATGTGGTGTGTGGGCCTCGAACTTATTACCGACGTGCGTAAGCCGAAGTGGTCTGGAATGACCTGGCATAGAGGGTGACACCCCCGTAGGCGTAAAACACGGGTATGTTTGAGGCTCCCGAGTAGCGCGGGTTGGTTTTCTCGCGTGAATGTCGCAGGTACAATCTGCGAAGCCTAAATACTCAGCCAAACCGATAGCAGACTAGTAGCGCGAGCGAAAGTTGAAAAGTGCCGCGGGAGCGGGGTGAAAAGCACCTGAAACCAGTGGTCTACTCAAAGGATGCTGATTAAAAGAGGAGATTCTCGGGGAACGAAACAGGAGCAATCCTGCAGTAGGACCCGAGTGGATCGAATCAGCATCATCCGTCTCGAAACACGGGCCAGGGAGTTCATGGGCGTGGCGAGGATAAGGCATCAAGCCGTAAACGAAGCGAAAGCGATAAGCCCGCAGCTCGCAAGAGTGAGGGGCGACGTGTGATAAGCGCGTGAAGTCCCGTGACACGAGAAACCAGTCGATCTTGGCGTGGGCAGGGTGAAGCCGGGCGAAAGCTCGGTGGAGGCCCGAAAGGGTTCTGACGTGCAACTCGTTCCGTTGACCTGCGCGAAGGGGTAAAAGGCTTATCTAGACTGGTGATTGCTCGTTCTCCGCGAAGTTGGTCGCAGCCAAGCCCTGCTCGAGGTATCATGTGGTGTAGAGCACTTTCGGATGTGCCCGGGGGTCGATAAGACCTTCACCATCCTGAAAACTCCGAAGCTGCATGAACTGTAGACGGCAGGAGACGGGTGCCCGGGGTAAGCCCGGCAGGCCGAGATGGGGAGAACCGAGGGGGTGAGCTTAGAAGCAGCTATCCCCGAACGAAAGCGTAACAGCTCACAGACCGAGGCTCTCGGCCTTGAAAATGGACGGGGCTAAATCTGGTCACCGAGACCATTCAGCACACGGGTAGTACCGTGTGATCTGGTAGCGGAGCGACCCGGTCGGGCAGAAGTGGGGCTGTGAGGTCCCGTGGACCGTCCGGGTTTGATGATCCTGGCAGTAGTAACAGCTAAGCATGGTGAGAATCCATGTCACCGAAAGGGAAAGGGTTCTTCGGCAATGCGTCGTCAGCCGAAGCTTAGTCGATCCTAAGTGGCGTCGTAAT
>LRSK01000032.1 GCA_001563325.1 Candidatus Thorarchaeota archaeon SMTZ1-83 | reverse complement strand
ATTTCTTCTCTTGTAGAGTTCGGAGTTGGTCGACCTAATACTCTTGAAACCTGAGCCGCCCTCATGAAACTCCAGTTCCTTCCCTGCAACACTCTTTCTTGTCCTCAAGGTGCTAGAATCCCTAGGCCCCATGTCCAATTGCTGTTCACCAAAGCATCTTCTGTGCATGGTCGTCTTCTCCTCACTGCCTTCTGCTCTCCTTCCTCGTTTCAAGATAGATCAGAGAGCAAGTCGTCCGAAACGGATCCTAGAGCTCGAGGAATACTCTGTCACAATATACCAAAAGACTGCTGGTCAGCCAAGATACGGGTACTCCATCCTCCAACAAGAGCTGAAGGCGCCGATAACAGCGTATGTGGCTTACTATGGCACCTAAGCGCCCTGAAGACCCCATAAAACCTTCATTTACCTTCAACATGGCGTCAATCGTACTGAAAGGTGCACATTTGTCGAACCTTTCGGAGCACATTGGTTGCACTCTCATCCTTTGCGATGACACTAAGATCGACATCTATCGTTTGACAAGTGGCTCACACATCTCAACGAAAAAACACAGCCTCGCGAACTCCTACGAGACTAGGCCCTCAACCTAGCGCCTTTGGCCAGGCTTGGCAACCTCCGCATGAGTAGGGCGATGCTCGAATCGTGTTTGCTGGTGTGAACCTCTTAAAGATGTCGGACCTCTTCCAACACAGGCCGTTCACATGAACCTGCTGAAACTCAAGCACTTGCCTTTCCAGTCTTCATACTGCTCTGTATCTGTCAGGTTCTGCGAAGAAGTCCATTGCTAGGACGAAAGACCTGGGTTCTGCATGGTGGACTACACCCTCAGGAATGAAGTATGTGTCACCTTTCTTGTAGGTGCCTGTTTCGTCACCGATTGTGAGGGCTAGCTCACCTTCCATCACCACTCCAAACTGAGCAGAATGACTGTGGGGCGGCACTCTAGCCGTTGGTTCAAGCTCAAAGAACACAATCTGGAAATCCTTGCCTTGGGCCAGCCATCCCTCCACACCGTCCATTGAATGCTTGACTCTGGGTAGCTTCCTGATGATATCTGGATATGCTGCTCTCTTCATGCTGTTCACATGTCAGGATAATCAACTCGTTCACTATATTCCTTGAGGTGCTTGTCTTGGTCTTCGTCAATCATTCCAGATTTCGTCATAGAAAGAAATGGAGCCTCGGGCGGGACTCGAACCCGCGATCTATTGCTTACGAGGCAATCGCCGTAACCACTTGGCCACCGAGGCTGGTTCCACGCGGAGTCCGCCCCCGAGCGTTAATAAAAGTTTATCATGAACTGGAATTGACTCTGACCGGAGGTCTCCTGATGACCATGGGTGAGATGGGTGAGCGCCAGTTCCTGAGAAGCATTCGTGACCTTGTAAGTGAGATTGATGGCGCTAGACTTGGTTTTGACGAAGACGCCTCAGACATTCCACTTACAGGTGATAATAGCTTGGTAATCAATGTGGACACCTTTGTCGGGAAGACTGACAGACTTCCAGGAATGACGGATGCCCAGGTGGGACGAAAGACAGCTGTTATGGCTTTGAGCGACTTGGTGGCAAAGGGTGCTTCACCTGTGGCTACTATGCTGTCTCTCTGTGTACCACAGAACTTCGAGGTGACCGCTGCTCAAGAGATTGTGCGTGGATTCTCTCAGTACTGCCTGAAATCAGGTGTCCTGTTTATCGGTGGCGATGTTGGCTCGTCAAGTGATGTCATACTAACAGGCGTCGCGATTGGATTTGCTCCCCCGGACGGCATTGTCACAAGAGATGGCGCCAAGGAGGGGGACATAGTGGCCGTGAGTGAGAAGTTTGGCCTCACATCTGTGGCATTTGAGATACTCTTGAATGAACAGACGGCGCAGGCCGATCTGAAGAGCAGAGCACTGGCAGCTGCATTCAAGCCAGACATATACTATGGGCTCGTATCTGCTCTTGCGGAGAAGGGAGCAGTCAGTTCTTCCATGGACAGCAGTGATGGACTCGGGATAACCTTGAACACAATGGCGGCGCACAGTGAACAGTCCTTCTTGATAGATGACCTGCCCATTGCCGACGGTGTCGCGGATTTCGCTCGAGCCAATGGTTTGGAAGAAGTGAAGATGGTGATGGAGGGCGGAGAGGAGTTCAGTCTTGTTCTCACTATCAAGGAAGACCGCTGGGACGAAGCACTTGAAATCACACGAAGTATGCATGCGCCTCTTCAGAAGATAGGTCGTGTAGGTGCAGGCCAAGGCGTACTTTTGAAGACCGTGGAGGGAACTGTTGAGATTCCGCCAAGAGGATACGACAACTTCAGGGAGTGGGAGTGAGTTGGACAGGGTAGTGATTGTTGACGGCTATGTGGATGAGCCCACATGCCTCGGTGTCCCGCCCTACATCAGTCCCTATCCACGATACTTGGCAGGAGCAATCTGGACAGAATCTCCTAGGACTGAGGTGGTCTACCAGACGATAGACCAAGTCCGCATGCTTGGAGATCCTCAGCGAAACTGGACCAGCGCCGACATGATCCTCTTGATTGCAGGAATGATAGTGCCTGGCAAGTATCTTGGTGGCACTCCCATATCCGTCAGGGAGGCCAAACGTTTCTTTTCAGATGAGCGCATCGCAGGCATTCCCAAGTTACTGGTTGGTCCCTGGGCACGCTTTGGCTGCGGGCTCGAGGGAGGACGCCTAGCACTCAGTTCAGATGTTCTCTCTCCACCATTTGACTATATTGTCGCCGGGGACTCCGAGGTAGTCCTTGCTGACATAATGAAAGCGGGCCGTGACGCTTCTGCAGTGGACCTCTCCAAAGTGAGGGGGACTCCTGAAGAAATCCGCGAGTATTCCATTCGGGGCGCAGGTGTGATATTGCAACACCCAGGCTACCCGGACGGGTATCTAATCTGCGAAATCGAGACTTATCGCGGTTGCCCGCGCTACGTCACTGGTGGATGCTCGTTTTGCACTGAGCCTCTCTACGGTCATCCCGCACAACGAGCCGCATCCGATGTAGCAAGAGAAGTCGAGGCGCTATATGAAAAAGGGGTCCGGGCATTTCGTATTGGTAATCAGGCAGACCTGTTCACATATGGGTCGGCGGGAATTGGAGATGATGAGTTCCCGAAGCCAAATCCCGCTGCTATTGATGAGCTCTTCACGAAGATACGCTCGGCCGCTCCGGGATTGGGGGTTCTTCACATAGACAACGTTAATCCAGGCACCCTCGCTCACCACCCTGAAGAGAGTATAGAGGTCGCCAAAACAATCATCACCTACCACACAACCGGAGATGTCGCTGCTTTTGGCGTTGAATCGTTGGATCCCGAGGTGATTAGACGCAACAATCTGAAGGCCGACGAGGATCAAGTATTGGATGCAGTTCGTCTGCTAAATGAGGTCGGCAGCCAGCGACCTCTCTGGGGACTGCCTCAACTGCTACCAGGCATCAACCTTCTCTACGGCCTTATTGGTGAGAGCAAGAAGACTCTCGAGTGCAACATGTCTTTTCTGGAACGCCTTCTGGAAGAGAACCTCATTGTTCGCCGCATAAACATCAGGCAAGTAATCGGCTTCGATGGGACCCGAATCAGAAACGAGAAGCACAGAGGCCTCAAGAGACATCAGTTCATTAAACACAAGAACAGAGTCAGAGAAACGATTGATCTTGAGATGATAAAGAGAGTCGCACCCCACGGAACCATAGTTCGTTCCGCATTCCTTGAACAGCAGAGGGGCAAAAGCAATCTCTATCGTCCTCTAGGAACCTACCCACTTCTTTGCCAAATGCCAAATGGGCAAAGTCCTCGAGCGAAGGCGGACGTCTTTGTAGTCGGTCATGGTCCAAGGTCTCTGACTGTCCTACCTCACCCCTTCGAGGTCAGCCAATCTTCGATTTCTCAGTGGCAAGCTATCCCTGGAATAGGAGCGAGGCGAGCTGCTAGGATAAAGGCCGCCGACTGGATTCAAAGCTCTGACAATCTCGATGCTCTACTTGAAACAGAGCTCCCAGAGTGGTTAACACGTAATCTGAACTTTGACAAATCCAATGCAGAATTAGTCTATGGCGGGCCCGGCCGGATTTGAACCGGCGATCTCTAACTTAGAAGGCTAGCGCCCTATTTGCCTCCCGAAGGATGATCCCATCGAGGGTCCAGGCTAGGCAACGGGCCCTGAGAGTCCCTCGACTTCTTTCTCTTAAAAGAGAATTGGTCCACTTTGACCCTTTTCAGTGCCGGTTCAGCTAGAGCTCAATCTTCGTCACTGATTCAAAGTTGTCCACGATGTACATCTTCTCAATCCGGATTCTTACGACTGCACAATCTGGTGACTCTACGAAATCGGACAGGAAGGGATTCTTCTTCACTAGCATCTCTGCCAACCTATCTCGCTCGGGGGGCTCTGTATCTTCCGCCTCACCAATCAGTGTGACCGAGGTTGTTGTGTTGAAATCTGAGGGTGTGTTCTTTCGATTGTCAATCATGAGAGAAACACGTGGATTGGCTCTAATCTGGCGGTACTTGAGTCGATCTCGCATTGTTGCAAACACCACCTCTTTCATGTCGGGTGTAAACTCGAAACCAACCAAGCAGGAATAGGGCTCATCGCTCGCCGAAGTCCCCAGTACTGAAACTATCTGGGAGCGAAAAAGCTCAGCGAGCCGTTCACGCAAAGCATAGTCCAAATCTTCAATCATCATAGTGACTCGACCTCGGTTGTAGACTGAACTTCGGGTTGCCTTGGAATCTCATTAAGTCACTGGTTCGTGTTCGTTGCGAATGAGAGGCTACGTTGGGCGATAACATCACCCAACGTAAGCCGTTTCATTGCAGCAGATAGAACTCTAGGTATCGCTGACGTTTGAGTAATGGCAACAGGATGATTGCGACAAGTATCACAATCGCGGCTCCTAGAGCAGTGAAGTAGATCACAGGAATTGACGCCTGTTTCACTGCAATGCCAACGGTGGCCCAAACCACTACTAGACCAAATGCGAAGTCCTTTCTTCTGACCAACATCAGCAGAGTTACTGCAACCGCTACCAAAATGACGGCCGCAGTCCAAGTCTCTTGTATTACCAATGGAATTCCTGGGCTTCTTCCGAGGTAGTTCAATACTGAGGCTGTATTGGCTATGGTGGCCACAGACAACCAACCCATATAGACACTCAGTGGAAGATGTACAGCAAGTTTGATGTTCCTCGAAACCTCTCTAACTCCAATCCCAAGACGCAGGTATATCCAGAGCAAGGTCAGAAACAACCCCACTATCGGGATTGCGGTGAGTAGGAAGAGATCATTGGGAGGGGGATAGGAATAGTGAAAGATTGTCAACCATCCGATATTGAACACGGCACTAATCAAATACAGGAAGCCAATATCACGAAGATAGTCGGCATCTCGCTGACTTGACCTTATCTGATAGAAAGTGAACACGAGAAGGAGCGTGTAGATAACACTCCATATTGAGAAGACATAGTTGGCTGGTGTGAATAGGTTTGGATATGCATCGGAAACCTCTCCCGAGGTAACACCGTTGAGAGGGAGTATGTTCACCAACGCATTGAAGATGAGCGTGCCTATTATTGCCACTACGTTT
Source organism: Candidatus Thorarchaeota archaeon SMTZ1-83 (assembly GCA_001563325.1). The sequence continues at coordinate 18,405 of LRSK01000032.1, read as the reverse complement.
GCTACTTGAAATGATAATGCACTAATCTTAGAAGACATAGGCCTCTCCCGTTAACCATAGTTAATAAACTTTACGACATCGGCCCCAATCCAGTTTCACCGCCGGTAGAGAGTGCTCCGGGAACTCAACAGGGCCACCGAACCTGGATGTGTGAAACCGGGTTCTTATCCCGTCAGACTAGAAAGGAAGGTGGATAGGTCACAAAGTACTGGACCACAATCGAGAGCAGTATTCCACTAGCGACTAGTCCCTTTCCCCTCCCTGGGTTGACGTCGGTGAACCATAGAATCGCTCCTACTAGCACAACAACTACTCCAGAAACTCTGCCGATGAATATCAAGAAATCCCAGATCTCCACGAAATACATGAGCAGCATATTCACAAAGTCAGTCAACGGGCTGAGGGGCTGTAACACCTGCATAGACCTCACCGGTATTCAGTCTAAGAATGTCCCATTTAAGGTCCTGATGAATCCAAGAAGAGACGGTCCCTCATTGGACTCCTCTACGATTTCCCTTCTCTCAGGCCCTCGCAGAAGGCCAAGATATTCTTCCCTAGGTCTTGGAAATTGTATCCTCCCTCTAGGAGCCCGTAACGACGCCCTTCACATCTCTCAATGGCAAACTCGTGCATGATTTCTCCTATCTTCTTAAAGGCCTCAGTAGAGAGGTTTGATCCCCAGTCATCTACATACTGGTCGAACCCTGCGGAGGCCATGATGATATCGACATCGGGACTTGAATCTAGTACATTCTTAACGTCGGCCAGATACGCATCGTCACCATATCCTCTTGGATTATGAATTACGAAGTCTTTGTCATGCCCGAGAATGTTGATGTTTCCGTCACCGGTATGCAAATCGAAGTCTAGTACGAATGCAGATTTGATACGCCCAGTGTCTCTAAGATGCAAGAGAGAAATGGCGACATTGTTGAAGTAGCAGAACCCCCAACAGCTATCCGCAGAAGCATGGTGCCCCGGAGGACGAATCAGACCGAACGCAGGTTCACCTTCAAAGGCTATCTCAGCTGTGAGGATTGCACCTCCGGCAGCCAACGCCGATATCTCGAAGAGTAGATTCTCCTCGTTGTAGCCCCGATTCTGTTTGATTCTCTCAAGATGGCCTTGTCCATGTGCACGCAGTATTTGCTCATCTGTTGCAGGTCTTGGCTCTATGAACTCATACGAGGGGTGCTGTGAGAGAATTTCTACTGCCGTATCTAGTCTCCCCGGAGCTCCGGCTGGCGTGCCATCATAGGACTGTTTCATTGAGGGATGATATACAATCTTCACGAGCCCCCACTCAATAACACGTCACATATCTATGTGTGGGTTACTCGCGTGAAAAATAGTAGTGAGCGGACAGGCTCGCGGCCTGCCCATTCTCATGTATGAGGAATCAGACTGGGTCTTGGACTGAACCTAACCAAACAGACTTCCAAGTCCAGCTACTTCTTCCTCTTCTTTCTCCTCTTTTTCTTCCTTCTTCTCCTCGGCAGCAGGTGCTGCCTCAGCTGCACCTGCAGGCGCTGCAGCGACAGCCATGGGCATCGATGCGCTCTTCAAGGCCTCGTCGATGTCAACGTCCTTTAAGGCCGCAAGAAGCGCCTTGATTCTACCTTTGTCGGGTGTCACACCCGCTGCGGAGAGAACATCCTCCATCTTCTTGGCGCTGAGCTTCTGGCCTGCTTTGTGGAGCAGAAGTGCCGAATATACATACTCCATTCCTTTCTACCTCTCTAGTTTCTATCCAAACAGGCCGCCGAGGCCTGCAACTGCTTCTTCCTCATCATCCTCTTCAGGCTCGTCTTGCTTCTCAGATGCTTCTGTGGTCGGAGCCACTGAAGCAGCTGCAGCAGCAGTCTGAACTTGGCTGAGAACATCAGAGGGTATTGCTTCTGGGTCTTTCTCGGAGATTGCCGCCGCGAGAGCGAGGAACTCCGAGTTTGCCTTTGCCAAGAAGTCTTCGAGCAAGTCTGGCTCAAAGAAACTGACCTCGAGAGCTAGACTTCTAGCCTCGACATTTGCCTTGGCAAGTATCATCGCAATTGTTTCTTCTGTCGGGATACCGGTGTTAACCGACAGATTCACTGCATATTGATGACCCAAGAGAACCTCTTGGAACAACCCTTCCAGGTCTATCTCAAGGCTGTCCGCTGTTATCACAGTCCCATCAGCGAACGCTGCGATGAGCCTCAGTTGAAGTTCCATTGGTTCGATTCCCAATCTGCCTAGCATCTGAGCCATCGCATTGGAAATCACGTTTCCAGCTTTCACTGCGATAGTATCCTCAGTGATGTGAATAACGCCCCCTCTTACTCGTGAGGGAATCTTGAGGCCGGCAAGTTCACTGATGAATGGGCCTGGGGCAACACCTGTATTCATTGCCGGGATGAGGATATCCTTTGGTGCTATCTGGCCACCTTTGGCAGGGGCTGCTGCCTTGTTGTCACGTAGGAACTTGGTCAGCACATATGGGTCTTGATTACTGAACATGAAGGCCACTGGGCCCGCGACATACTCAGACAGTTGCTTGATGCCCTTCTTCTTCGCAGACTCGATTGCCCTCTTCATGATGGTATTACGAGCCATCTTGATTACAGCAGAGCCTCTAAGACTCTCTCTAATCCCTGCAAGCTGCTTTGCACCGACACCTTCCACGTTCACTAGCCCCACCATTTCGCTTTCAGCGATCTTTGAGGCCAGTCCTTCCACGGCGTCAATCTTCCACTGTGGAACAGTCTTCTCATAAACTGACGTTTCAATCACCTCTCGATAGGAACCGATACTGAAGGGCCCATTGTACTCTTGACCATGACATTACCCACGCGGTCCAACAAGCCTTTGCCGTCTACGAAGTTGAGCACCGAAACAATGTTGTCAGCAATCTCTTTGTCGCCCATTCTGACATGCCCCACCTTAACGTGAAATGTTGGCGTGTTTCTCATTCTTACGCGTACAGTCCTTTGATATTGCTCGACAGCGGTGGTAAGATCAGCTTGAGGTGGAAATGGTCTTGGCATCTTCCCTCTTGGTCCAAGTGCCTGACCCAAATAGCGACCTACAAGCGGCATCGCATCTACTGCTGCTATGAAGAAGTCGAAACCCTTGGCAAGTGTCTTTCTTTCCTTCTTCTCTTCGCTTAGCTTTGGTATCTCTTCCTTTGATACAACTCTCTGCACACCAGCAGCTAGAGCATTCTCTGCAAACTCGCCATCTCCGAAGGCGCAGACCTTCGCAGCGGGATACAGAGTATTTGGAAGGACAAGTTCTTGATTCAAGCGGTTCTCGGGTTTGGTCACATCCAGCTCCTTCTTCCTGAAGTTGACGGCTATTTCGAAGCTCTGTTCAAACTTGATTTTCCTCTCAGTACCCTTTGCCCGGGCCTCTGCAACTGCGGCTTCGATTGGTTCAACCTTGAATGACATCGGCTATGCCTCCCCAAGTGGCTCATCGAGCTGCGAGTCCCAGACTCCACTCTTGATTTCTTGTTGAAATTCCTTGGCAGACTTCCCTTCGATTGTCACACCCATCGAAACGCAGGTCCCTGAAACTATCAGTACAGCACCCTTCATGTCAAGTGCTGATAGATCGCCTGCCTTCCCCTTTGCTACGGTCTTCAGCTGCTCGATAGTGAGGTTGCCGACGATATTGGTGTTCGGTTCACTGGACCCCTTTGCCTGGTCTATTTCTTTCAGGATTAGAGCGCTCGTTGGTGGTGTTCCGACATCAACTATGAAGCTCTTGTCCTCAGGATTGACAGTGACCTTGACTGGGACCTTAAGTCCTGCAAACGGCTGAGTCACTTCATTGATCTTGGTGACAACTTGGAAGATGTTGACACCAGTAGGACCAAGGGCTGGGCCAATTGGAGGGCCTCCGGATGCCTTACCGCCCTCTACCATCGCTTCTACTATTATTGGCTTAGTTTCACTCAAGCTTTTCACGACTCCTGATGCAGTAACCTCGACGACTTCGCATAACCGTCGACTGGGGACGACCCAGTGGTACAATCAGTACTCTGTCCAGCAGGGTCTACTGCATTCACAATCACTTTCTTCACCCCTGGCACCACGTCTTGCGTGTGTGCCCGATTAAGGAGTTGGAAGTCCCGACGGGCAGAGTGTTTTAAGGCTTTTGGAGTGTAGGGGAATTGCGAGCAGATGAATCATGACACGGACTGAGAATAGAGATCCAAGACCTTCGGAAGGGGACGATGACGACAAAGGCCGTCAGGAGGAATACGAGATCAGAATGGTCGAAATCATCCAGACTGTTGTCGAGGACCTAGATGAGAGGGGCAAGAGAATGTGGAGAAAGATGCTGGGGTTGAGAACAGGGACTCAGGAACCGGACAATGTTGGACATCCGTCAGACAGATAGCTCAGTGATCCTATAGGGCTCTATATGCATTGAATCAACCACTGAGATATGAGGTTGTCCTGACACGGACTTCGACCTCGCAGAATCCACCCAGTGCCGGTTCCTGGGGGTACAACACTCTGGTGTCCAAGTTTGTACAACTTACGATGAACGGTATAGACTCGAACTCTCAATCATGTGCCCAGAACGAGTCCTCGTCGAATTCGTCTTTCTCGAGGTCTTCCTCCTCTTCAGAAACCTCCTCGACCTCAGGTTCGTCCCTCTGAGCTTTCTCTACAATCTTCGCAAAGTCGGCGTGCACTCTAATCGGGATGGTATGCGAACTGTCCAGCAATTCGAGAATGAGTTCCTCCTTTGCGGCATCCACTCTTGCTACCTTCGCACGCTCGCCTTTGAATGGTCCGGAGATAATCTCCACGACGTCCCCCATGGAAAGACCCTCTGCTGCTGGCTTTGGAACCAAGAACTTGTCTATCTCTTCGAAGCTTACCTTCCCTCCAACGCGGCCTCGAACGTGTGGAACACCCGAGATTGCTATCTCTACGTCTCTGAACTCTAACGTTTCAAGGAACACATAGCCACGAAGCGTTTCAGGGACTAAGATTGCCTTTACTCGGCCCAGTAGCTGATTCTGTGAAACGAGTTTGGGCTCTCCCTTCTTCTTCCGCTTTTTCTTGCAGCTGTCCATGTGTTCTCCAGTTGTCTCCTTGGAAGCAAACTGCTCTGAACAGAATGGACACTCCCATACATCAGTTTCACCTATCACCGCTGTTGTGATCAGGTCTGTGACGCCACGTTCCTGACCTATTGTCGTTCTGACTGCATAGATACTACTTCTTTGTTCCAAGTCGGAAGCCCCCGTGATGTCAGATAGACCGAATGGCCTAGTCTGTGAATGACCTATTCCACACCCCATCCGGCTGTGACAACGGTCATGACTACTTGGATTATGTAACTGAGCATTCCAACGAGGATCATACCTAGAATGGTGATTCTAATACTAAGCCAGAGTTCCTTCCTGGCGGGCTTTGTGGCAAGCTTCAAGATGCGTCTGCTCTCTCTGATGAAGTCACCAATACCCAATTTGGTTTCACGTCCTTGTCCTAGAATGCGTCAGCAATCTCAGAATCGACTGCTTTCAGTTCTAGTGTTCTTTTAACCCTTCCTGAAGGCCCAAGGATGCGGTTTCCAATCTGGGCAAACCTAGGTCAGTCTTCAAGTCATCTGCGAGGGGCGTGACCCTCTCAGCATTGTCAAAGACATATGGTGAGTTGACTCCGGATGCTATGATTGTGACACGAAGTCGGTCTTCAAGTTCCTGTGATATCAGTGCACCATAGATAATCTCAGCACCGGGATGAACTTGTTCCGTTACGAGCTCGACAACGCGCTTGGCCTCAGCCAGTTGAAGATCGGTACTTCCACTAACATTGACCAAGATGTTCCTTGCATTCTCAATTGACACGTCAATCAGAGGATTCCTGAGAGCATTGATGACTGCTTCTTCAGCCCTGTTTTCGCCTTGGCCCTCTCCAAGAGCTATTATCGAAACGCCGCCATTCTTCATGGTGGTGCGTACATCAGCGAAGTCCAAGTTGACAAGACCAGGCTTCGATATCAGTTCTGCAATTCCTTTCACTGCCCTAACTAGGACTTCATCGGCCACCATGAAGGCCTCTGGCAATGACAAGTCAGGAGCAATCTCAAGTAGTTTCTCGTTTGGAATGGCTATTAGAGTATCAACGTGTTCCATCAGAGCTGTTAGGCCGCGGGTAGCATTCCTTCTACGAGTTTCTCCTTCAACTTCAAATGGTAAGCATACAATTGCAACCGTGAGTGAACCATTCTCCTTTGCTGCTTTTGCTATTAGAGGTGCTGCGCCAGTACCTGTTCCACCGCCCATTCCTGCTGTTATGAAGACGAGGTCTCCTCGAATGACATCCTTTATGACATCGTAGCTTTCCAGAGCAGCGGCTTCTCCCACATCTGGGTCGTTACCTGCTCCAAGACCTCCACAAGTCTCCTTTCCAAGGAGCAGCTTATGATTTGAGCTGCAGAAGTAGAGATCCTGAGCATCAGTATTCGCCGCAAGGGTCTCGGCGCCCTCTACTCCCACTTCCATGATTCGTGTCACTGCATTGTTCCCGGCGCCTCCGACACCCACGACAAGGATTCTCGCAGTCACGGATTCAAGCAGATCTGCGAGCTCATCGTCTGTCGTTGCCGTCTTTCGGCCCCGTCTTGATGTTGTTGGAACAGATGTGTCACGTTTTGCGCCTGGTTGATTGCGGAGGACCTCTTCAAGCAATGGGTGCATTATCTAGTTCACACCTTCAGTTTGATGTCAATATCGGAGTGTTCTGCTAACAAAAACCGGAATACTACTCCGGTATTACCTACTTTGAGTGCCCTTTCCTGCGTTTTCGTTTTCTGAAGGTCTTGAGAATCTGCGGGATGGATACTCCATGCTCTTTAAGCAATTTAGAGGTCTTATCGAGCGTTGGCTGGCCGTTCTGTGCACCTCTCTCGGTAATGGTAAGAGCAGCAACAGCATTTCCGACATGAAGTGCTTGCTCTATGTTTTCTGAACGGGTCCACGCAGTAACGAATCCTGCTGCAAAAGCGTCGCCCGCTCCCAGAGTATCGACTTCCTGAACCTCAAACGCTGGCGACCTGCAGAATTCGAACCCATCAGTCGCCACGGCACCTTGCTTCCCCTTCTTCACAACAACTATGCCTGGGATTGTTTTCGCTAGCGTCTTGAGAGCTCGCTCCTTGGGACTGATTTTGAAATAGTCCTTCAGCTCTCCTTGATTGACGAATAGGAGGTCTGTCCCTGACAGGATTGATTCCATATTCATTCCACTAGCTGCTCTTCCCGGGTCAAAAGAGAAGATGACGCCATTGGTTGTAGCGACTTCCAACGCCCGGGCAGCCATCATTGGAAATGCGCCCGCAACGTGGATCAGTCTTGCACTCGCGGCATAGTCTTCATCTAGAATGTGCTTCTCCAGAAACCGGTTTGCACCAGGTTCTGCGACGACCAATCGGCCCTTGTCAGGCTGTTGCGCTAGAAAGAATATCCCGGTCGGTTGCTTGTCAAGCACAAGAACACAGCTAGTGTCCACGCCTGCATCAGACATATCTTTCAAGGCCTGTTGCCCATAGAAATCATCGCCCACGCAGCCGACTATTCCTGTCTTGACACCGAGATGCGCCGATTGAATAGCAAAGTTGGCCGCAGATCCCCCGAAGGAGATGAACCCATTCTTACTGATTGCATGTTCATCTCGCATCGGAAGCTTGGACACTTCCATGTGGATGTCAACATTGATTCTGCCTATGGCGACAAACTCACTAACCAATTCAACAGCCTCTTAGACGATGAGTGCTAGTATGCCTTTCTGAGCATGAAGCCTATTCTCTGCTTGGTCAAAGACAACCGAATGCTTTGGGTCATCCATTATGTCCGAAGTCAACTCCTCATCCCTGTGAGCAGGTAGACAGTGCATGACAATCGTGTCAGGCTTTGCTCTCTCTACAAGAGTCCTGTTCACTTGAAACGGCATCAATGCGTTCTCCTTCTCCTTCTCTCTTTCTTGACCCATACTGAAGAAAGTGTCAGTGTAGATCACATCTGCATCCTTCACTGCAGCAGTCGGATCATTGACAACCTCCATGGCAGTCTTGTAGCTCTTGCTGAGCGCATCCGCTCTCTTCAATATCTCCTCGGAGGGAGTGTAGCCTCTCGGTGACCCAATGGTAACATCCATTCCCATGATCGTGCAGCCTTGCATGATGGAATTGCTCACATTGTTGGAATCACCAACATAGGCGATCTTCAACCCTTCTAGTTTCCCCTTATGTTCTTCAATGGTCATCATGTCAGCCATGACTTGGCATGGATGGTTGAAGTCAGAGAGTCCATTGATTACAGGCACTGTCGCATTCTCTGCTAGCTCAACAACCTCGTTATGCCCGAACACGCGTGCCATTATGACATCACAATATCTGCTTAGCACCTTGGCTGTATCACCGATAGTTTCTCCCCTGCCGAGCTGAGTACCACTCGGCTGAAGATAGAGTGCATGCCCTCCTAGCTGAGTCATTCCCACCTCAAAAGAAACACGTGTTCTGGTTGAGGACTTCATGAAAATCATGGCCATTGATTTCCCTTTCAGAATCTCATGCGACTGGCCCTGCTTCAGCTTGTTCTTCAACTCATGTGCCTTATCAAGTATGGACCTGAGCTCGGCTCTCTCGAAATCTGCAAGATCAACGAAGTTTCTACCCAATAGACTCATACGGCTAACCTTCGATGACTGAATGGACAACAGGTCTCTGATTGAGCCGGGTAATAAAACTGCCCACACATTGCATCAGTTTGCCACGAGTCTCTGAGCAAACCATTCTGGTTCGAATTTCCGAAGGTCGTCGTAACCCTGCCCCACTCCTACATACAGAACAGGTCTGCCGGTGACGAACGTCACGGACAGCGCTGCGCCTCCTGAAGGGTCTGCATCAACCTTTGTTAGTATCGCGCCATCTATCCCTATCGCATCATTGAACTCTTTCGCCTGTGAGAGAGCATCATTTCCTGCGAGGGCGTCGCCAACGAAGATCTTCAGATCGGGGTCAGTGACTCTCGCTATCTTCTGCATCTCAGCAATCAAGTTCTTGTTACTCTGCATTCTACCCGCGGTGTCAATCAATACAACGTCAATGTGTTTGGCGCGCGCATGAGCTATGGCATCGTATGCAACTGCTGCCGCATCAGAACCATACTCTTGTTTGATTACTCTGATGCCGAGATTGCCAGCATGACGCTCAAGCTGTTCAATGCTGCCAGCACGGAATGTATCACCAGCGGCGATGACGACAGAGAAGTTCCTCTTCTTGAAAAAACTGGCCAGCTTAGCCAGAGTCGTTGTCTTGCCTGTCCCATTCACACCTACAAACAGAATGACCGTAGGTTCACCCTTAGACTTCTTCGCGGAGGCAAACTCAAACGGATCTAGGGGGTGTCGGGGCGTCAACACCTCCAGAACTGACTCATAGATCGCCGCTCTGAACATTTTCCCGGTGTTGTCGAGTCGGCCTGCTCTTGTACCAATGAGCTTCTCCTTCGTAAGGTTGCAGATGTGCTCAGCGACCTCTACAGCAACATCATTCTGTATCAGTATCATCTGAAGATCCCATACAGCATCTGCCAGATTCTTCTCATTCAACTCCTTGGTGGTTGCCTTTGTCACAGCAGAATCAACGGCACCTCGGAGCTTCTCAAACACTCTATTGGGCCCCCTGAGCTTGGATTTGCTCAGCGATTTGTCTCATCTGTGCTTCCAATACGGCCGAGCGATTCACCATCTTCTCATGCTCTGCCACTAGTGCTTCATACTGTTTTCCCAGACTCTCGACGGCCCGTTCTACTCCCTTCTTGGCCTCTTCAATGCCCTGCTCTATTCTGACCCCACTTCCGAGAGCTCTTGTTACCTCAGTCGGGTTCACAAGCTTCGCCTGGACGAAGACGCTCCCTCCCACATTCATTAACACTTCTTCGTCCTCTTTCTTACCTTCCAACTCTTTGAGAACCATGAGTCCTGTCTGATACCGTCCCAGGAGTACCTGAGTAACCTCTATCTGCTGTCGCAGTACAGCGACGTTAGATTCGGTGAGCTGCTGTTCAGTGTATATCTTCTGGAGAAGGTTTCTTTGTTCATCAGCCATCATAGTTCGCTCTCCACGCCAAGGACACGCCTCAATTCCAAGTCAGTCACTTCTTCGGGTTTGATTTCTTCTATGGTCGTTATCTCAATCTCTCGCCTTTTTACTCGGTGACGACTTCCGAGGTCCGAGAAGACTCTCTCTCTGACGTGTGACTCATTGAGTGCAATCATTTCCTTTTTGAACGTGAATGTTCTCTTCTTCTTCTTGTACTCTCCAGCAACGCGCCATACTTTCGAACTCATCTGATGGTTTCCTCCTGTCTAGACGAAGCCAAGTACCTGACTAATGTGTGCGAGTTCTACGCCTGTTGTTTCGGACCCGGCAATCATACTATCCTGGTTGGCCATTACACCGAGACTTGTGTAAGGACTCCCTCTGTTGACGGTTCCAACCTCGACATGCACTTTTAACAACTGTGATATCTGGTCAATCTCGTCACTTGTTGCCATTGGATGCACAACAGCTCCTCGATTGGTGACCGCAGTGTTGGAACCAACAGTTGGTAGTCTTGCTACAGTTCCAGGCACGGCCTCCACGCCAAGAACATCAGATATCTTCTTGCGGGCTTCTTCGTCGAAATCCGGATGACAGATTGCTCCCTTGTCGTTCGCAAGTATGATGTTGCCTAGTGCGGTCATTTTGTCGTCTATCCAGTCAACTCGTATGTCAGAGTACATCTTGAGTGCCGCTAGCTCATCATCAGTGGCTGTGTAGGGAATGAGTAGACCGTTGGAATTTGCTACAGATACAAGACCCACGGCATCCAATGTGGCGACCGTTGACTGGACAAGAGGGAGATTGAAAACGCGCTCAATAGTGTCTAGTGAGTCCTCTGACATATTCGGTGATACAAAGACGTATCTGTCGGTTGCTACTCCGAAGGCTCCCACATTTGGATCGCCCTCGAAGTCATATCGGGCAATCATTACTAGCTACGCCTCTGCGAGATACACCCTGACCAGGTTATCCGAGTTCTTTGTGGCTCTAATTCGTATCCTTCGAGGCGGTTTCTGAATTCCCCTCGACCAGATTCTTTCATTGACCTCGGGCTGGATTAAGAGCTCCTCTGGTTTCATGTGGCGTTCCACGAATTCCCTGAGAATCCTTATAGCTCTGTTACTTCTGCGAAGTCTGCTGCCAGTCCAGTACGCCTTCCGAAGAGGTACTGTGTATATACGTTCGTCGATAATCTCTTCTTCTGGTATTACTTCCGCAGGAGCGATCTCCTCAGCATCCGGCTTCTCCTCCTCGTCGCGTGCTTCAGTCTCTTCTTCCTCGAACTCTTCCTCTTCTTCTATCTCCTCTAGTTCTGGAAGATCCTCTTCGACAACATCTGCTTTCTTCTTCTTTGACATCAAGGCACACCTGACTATGGCTTCAGTTTCTTGCTTCGCCAGTTCCGCTGCTTTGGTGTTGTTCTAACCTTTCCTCCAGTCTTCACCACAACCCAGGTTGGCACGGAGGAGTTAGTGTTGAGTGCCTTCGCCATCCTGAGCTTCTTTGCGAGATGCTTGTTTCTAGCCATCGATTTCACCCATAGCAGCTTTATCTGAACGATATCTTCGTATCGCGTTCCTTTCCTTGCACTTGTTGGAGCAGTCCCTTCAGCTGTTCATCCGTGACACGAGCTTTGAGTCGACCTGCACTGGCCAACTGAATGAGTTGCAGTTCTATCTGTTCTGCCAGCTGAGGCTTTACCATTCTCACATTTGTGAGTCGTGAGCGAGCCTCGGGGGTGAGAATCTGCCTGAGCAGAGCCTCTTTCTGAGCTTGAGCCTCGGCAATCTGCTGCTCTCGCACCTGCTCTTCCAGAGCCTGTTCTCTAAGAGCTGCAAGCTTCCTCTGACGAATTGCCTCAAGCTCCTCGTCGCTCAAGTCACCCACCTATCTCATTCTCTAGTCTTCTAGTAGTTCTCCAGCTCAGGTATGGCCTTTGTCAGTTCCTCCCTCAGCGCGGTGGACAGCTTGTCCATGTATGACCTTCCTATGTCGGTCATCTCCCTGCCCTTGTTTCCCCGTTTCTTGACGAAGCCTGCTCTCTCGAGCTGTTGCAGGACTGTCCTTACGATTGCACCGCTTCCCTTGTGGAACTTGTTGGGTCTAGCCCCACGCCTCTTCCTACCACCATACTCAATGCGCAGTCTCTCCGTTCCAATCGGCCCCTTAAGGTAGATCTTCCTCAGAACACTAGCGCATCTCACGTACCACCAGTCAGGGCTATCTGGGGCTCTCTCCTTGTGAGCACCCGTCTTCACGAAGGCCGCCCACTCGGGAGGGCTAATCTCCTCTCGAGATTCAAGATCCTGTGCAAGCCGTCGTATCAAGACGCTGGGTGGAATATCATAGGCCGTAGGCATTTACAGACTCACCATACCATTTGAGGGGGTCACCGCACATAGACTAAGCTGATGGCCTACCTCAGAAGGCTGCCCTCGACAAAAGAAGTCCGCATAAAAGGTTGTCGTTGAGACCCGCAGTGAGATGGCCTCTGGATGCACCAGACAGCCTTAGATTCTGTATATCACAGCTGTATTGCCGCGGATGCCTGCCAACTCGGCACCAGTTGACAGACAGAGGTTCTGGAAAACACCATCCTTGGATGAATTCTCTAGCATGGCTGAACGGAGAAGCCGCACCTTGATGTACTTGTGTTTCTTGAGGAGCCTCTTGGCCTCCTTCAGGACGCCGTCAGAAACACCCCCCTTCCCGATATTCATCATAGCTGGGTCCTGCCATGTGGTCCCCACTCTTACAGGGTCTGGTTTGGCTTTACGCGTCATCTTGAATCACATCCGGCCTGGGAGGTTTGCTCTTTAACATACCTATCCGACATAGAATCTCGTGATACGTCCACACTCAAGACAAGTGACCGAAAGATGTCTAGATCTGTTCTGGCGAATTCGAACGCGACAGTTCTCCCCTGGTATCAACACATGCCCGCAATCACTGCAGACTCTTCTCTTGATGTGCCTAGGTATCTTTATCCTGGCTTTCTGAGCAACTCTGTCTGCTATCAGCATGCGGCGTCGTGCACCATCCTTGTCAGTCTTGGCTGCCTTCGATGCCTGTTCCCACAGTGTTTCGATTCTGGCCGCAGCTAGACGTTTCGTTTCTCTACCAGTCGCTCTTCTCTTACCCAAAAGAAAGCCTCGCCACCGAAGACCATCCGATACATCTTAAATCGTTCGTGCCATCTGGTCAACATCATGCTCCATGTGATTCTCCTCGACTCTGCAATCGAGCTAGTTCCTAGCGAGATCTCTTCTTCCAAACAGATTCAGAAGCATGCTGGAAAGCGAGGCAAGAAGCCAATAGACATGCTGCTGGATCAGACTCATCACGGTCGTGCGATGACCAAACTCAGGAATGGTGAGAGACGTGGCAGACCCGATATAGCCTATCACAGCCTTCTGTCGCTACTAGAAACTCCACTATGCAAAGAGGGGCTTCTGACCGTTAATCTCCATCTTCAAGATGGAAGAATAATCGAAGTCAATCCCAGTGTCAGACTCCCGCGTAATTACGACCGTTTCGTTGGTCTAGTTGAACAGCTCCTGAAGGAGGGGAGAGTCCCTCCGGGTGGGGAACCACTGCTGAGAGTCACAGACCACACACTCCAAGAGCTCCTCTCCAGTCTTGGGGGGACCGCAGATAGAAGGATCTCAATTCTCTGTGCTATGGGTGGCAAGCCTACTTCTATTGACGACCTTGGCAAGATCCTTCCAACCAATGAATCGGTGCCAGTGATTGTTGGAGTAGGAGCTTTCTCCCATGGGGACTTGAATCAGGAAATAAGAAACGAGTTCGAAGAGCATATCGAGCTTGACAAAGACATGATGATGACCTGGCATATCTGCGCTGAAGTAATCTGGATGTATTCTTGGAGAGTTGGCGTTGTCAAGTCGCGCTATGCACAGACCTCGGCTTCAGAAACTGGCCAGAAATAAATGGTGCGACCGCCGGGAATCGAACCCGGGCCACAGGCTTGGAAGGCCTGAATCCTAACCCCTAGACAACGGTCGCTTGGTCTACAGCGCAGACTGTGTGGTCTTGATTTAAAGTAATCGCTGCAGAGGACTCCCTCAACGCAATCCTTTTGTTTGCTATATTCTGAACTCGGCAATAGGCTGCATATTCCACCTTCAAAGTCTGCTTCCTGATAGACAACCAATACCCAAGAGGCAATACGATGGACTCCCTGAAACACAATGGCATCATCGTTCTCAAAGCACCACCGCCACACGGATTCAGCATTGTTGTACGCGGTGAGGATGTGGTTCTCGATCGGAATCAGGAAGAGATGGCTGTAGCATGGGTCAGGAAACTTGGGACCCCGTATGTCGAAGATCCGGTCTTCATTAGAAACTTCATGACAGACTTCAGCAAGGCTCTTCGTGTGAAACCCATTCTGGAGCTTGAGGAAGTCGATTTCTCAGAGGTAGTCGCCTTCGTGGAGGTGGAACGTGCCGCCAAAGAAGCAATGACGAAAGAAGAGAAGAAGGCCGCTCGTGAGGAAAGGAAGATAGAGCGAGAACAATTGAAGGAGAAATTCGGCTATGCCCTAGTTGATGGAGAGCCAATGGAACTTGGCAACTATCAGACCGAACCATCAGGCATCTTCATGGGTCGTGGAGAGCATCCGCTTAGAGGTCGCTGGAAGACGGGCGCGACAGAGAGTGATATCACACTGAACCTTAGCCCTGATGTCCCAGTCCCAGAGGGTGACTGGGGCGAGATAGTATGGGGTCCCGACTACATGTGGATTGCCAAATGGACAGATGAGTTGACAGGCAAGACGAAGTACATCTGGCTACATGATAGCACTCCGATAAAGCAGGAACGTGAGGCTGCGAAGTTCGACAAAGCTATGAAGGTTGCGAAACGACTGGATGCGATTAGGGAGCACATAATGGATGGAATCCATTCTCAGAATCCCAAGAAACGGATGATAGCTGCGGCCTGCTATCTAATAGACAGACTGAACCTACGTGTGGGTGACGAGAAGGACCCGGACGAAGCCGATACCGTGGGGGCGACAACTCTGAGAGTGGAACACCTAACTTTCAGGAAGGACTCAGTTGTATTCGATTTCCTTGGAAAGGATAGTGTCGCCTGGCACAAGGAAATCAAGATGCCTGAAGATGTCTATAACGTCTTTCGTGAGCTGTATGAGAACGCGGTGGAGAGAGTTGAATCTTACAACTCCCGGAGGAGCAAGAAGACCAGCGTAGATCCGAAGAGACCTGCTCAGATATTCCCAAACATCGGAAGCACTCATGTCAATCGCTTTCTAAGTGAAGTTGACAAAGATTTGACGGCGAAGGTCTTCAGGACATTCCACGCAACACTGACAATGCAAGATGAACTCAGAAGGGCGAAGACGAAGCGAAGTGACCCTGACTTCATCAAGAAGGAAGCAGTCAAGCGAGCCAATCTTGAAGTCGCAAGAGTGATGAATCACACAAAACAAGCACCGAAGGGCTGGCCTCGCACCGCGGAACGTTACGAAGAGCGAATCAAGAAGGCCGAAAAGCGAGTCAAGAAGGCAGAATCACAGCTCAAGGAGAAGAGGAAGAAACTCAGGGCCTTGAAGAAGAAAGAGAAAGAGAGTCTAGTGAAACGTCAGGCGACTGTCACAAGGCAGAAGGAACTCACGAAGAAGTATGGCAAGTCAGTAGCTGACTGGCGTGAGAAGAGAAATCAAGCAAAGACCGCGTGGGACAATGCTAGGGACAGAAAACGTAGAACGCGAGCAAGCCGCCGCAAGGGCAAGACCACCAAGCAGCACCGTCTGAAGGAAGCACAGGCCCACATAGATAGAACCCGAGAGCGATTGGAGAGGATTGAGAACAGTCTTAGTCGGGCACGTGAAAGACACAACATGAGCAGGAAGTCACTTGAAACGAAGCAGCACGCGTTTGCTGTCTTCAGGGAGAAGTCTGCTGCCCGAATTACTCGCAGTGAGAAGACTGTAGTATCTGCAAGAGATCGCGTCAAGAAAGCATTGCTCGCAAAGAAGAAGATAGAATCTGACTTCGCATTGGCTAGGGCATGCCGTACTTGGAATCTTGGCACATCTCTGAAGTCATATGTCCATCCCAAGGTAGTCTACAGATGGTGTGAGAGGATGGAGTATCCTTGGCGCAAGGTGTATCCAAAGACTCTGCAGAGGAAGTTCGCCTGGGTTGAGGACTCTCAATGAACTGACTCGTTCGTTCTTGGCCCTCTGGAAAAAAAATCATGACTGGAGATGAAGCGACTTCAAGGGGTTGTCGTAGAGCTTCCCTTGAAGTAGGTAGTCCCTTATCCTGCTCTCTATCTCATCCCTAGTATCTCTGAACTTGGTGAGTATTTCTTCATATGTTCCCTCAAATGCTGCGGGATCCTCAAGCGACCAATGATCGAGGCTCTTTGCTCCAAGGAATACAGGGCATTCCTGCTTCGCACGATCACAAACGGTTACAACTAGGTCGAAATCCTCCTCCAAGAATTGGTCCAGCTTCTTTGGATGAAGTCCGTTTGTGTCTATGCCTCGCTGTCGAAGGACCTTGAGGGCAAAGGGATTGACCTCGCTGCCGGGGGTAGTACCAGCACTATAGACCTCATAGTCGTTTCCACCTAGCACTCTAAGTAGAGCCTCAGACATCTGGCTTCGTGCTGAGTTCCCAGTACAGAGGAATAGGACTCGTTTCAAGATGAATTGCTCCTGGAAATCATCCGCATGTCTTGTTGAGGTGCTTTTAACTGACATGCATAAGAAACATAGTCCGAATGAAATGGAGCAATAACAAACACATGATATCGGGCGATTACAAGCCGCACATTGCCAAGATCCATCATGGTTTCCACGCAGAACTGTTGAGGGTCTTCGGAAAACAGACATCTTTGAACCGACTGAGAAGGTGGGTGCTAGAAAGCTTAACAAAGGGCGAATCATTGCGTGTCTGGCGTTACGACCCGCAACGGAGCTGCACTGTGCTGACCGCGCCTGTCCCTAGCAGTAGACTGGAATGGCTTGACATTGCGAGAGGTATTGGTATTACTGCAGTAGTCTTGGTTCATTCCATGATTCCGATGGTAGAGTTTGTGGTCACACTTCTGAGTGGCTTTGCAATTGCCCTGTTCTTCATCATGGCCGGCTTGACATATAATGGCGAGAAACACCGTAGTAACCTAAGAGGGTTCGCAATCTCCCGCGGAAGACAGCTCCTCATTCCCTACTTCTCTCTGTACACTATCATGATGCTAGTGTTCATACCATTATCAGGTGTAGTTGATACGTATCTAACTCCAAGTGAGGTGTTCTTCTGGTTTCTATACGGCGCAGGGCCTCCCAATCAGGCCACGCACCTATGGTTTCTGCCAGTTCTCTTTTTTGGTCTGGTGCTCTTTGCCGCGATTGACAGTGCAACGCACTCAATCTCGCCAAGAGTACGATGGCCCCTTGTGGTTCTTCTTCCAGTTCTCGCCTTTTGGATAACGGATGTATTCTCCCCGATGCTTGTCCCTTGGCGAGTGAACAGTATTCTCCTTGCTACAAGCTTCTGTATTGTTGGTTATGAGATCCGACGATACCGGCAACTCAATTCCTGGTGTACGGAATCGAAGGTCCGGGATTCTGCAGTCTTCTTGATTCTCTCAGTTGTTTTGGCTGTCACATCTCAGTTGAATGGTTTCGTGAATTTCGTCATGGACAGCTTTGGTACAAACGCATGGTTCTACATGATTACCGGAACATCGGGCACGATTGCTGTCTTCATGCTTTCAACTATATTCGAGCAATTGCCATCAGTTAGCAGAGCTATGCGATATCTTGGAGCACACTCCCAAGTCATCTACGAGATGCATCCCATCTTCTTCTATCTCGTTCCTGCGTCACTGGTCCTTCTTGGATGGCCACTCGAAGATGTGGGTGCGGCATTCAATTACTTCTGGCCGGTACGTTTTGTGCTTGCCTTAGGGTTCTCTATTCCGTTCGCACTGGTAGTGTCCAAGAACAGAATCCTCTCATTGATATTCACTGGTAGAAGGACGAGATAGTTCTGGGAGAATGAGGAGTGGTGCGCTCGCCGGGATTCGAACCCGGGAAGTGAGCAGACTGAGGAATGGAGCCTGACTTGAACGTTTCCAATGGACTGCATAAGATAGAACGGACCGACGGTTAACCAAGAACTGCCTCCAAGTAATACAACAGTAGCTGATTGACAAAGAACGTGAGCAAGATGAGGACCAGGGAGCTGATTGCCTTGGCGGCTATCCATAGGGTAGAGGGCCATGTCTTCATCTTTTCCACCT
>LRSK01000031.1 GCA_001563325.1 Candidatus Thorarchaeota archaeon SMTZ1-83 | reverse complement strand
GCTCACCGATTAAAACCGAACGTGAGCTGGGTTTAGACCGTTGCGAGACAGGTTGGTTTCTATCTATTGGCGCTGTTGGATGTCTGATGGCAAGATGAAGCCGGTACGAGAGGAACGCTTCGTCGCGACCTATGGTGTATCGATTGTCTGAGAAGGCACTGTCGAGTAGCTAAGTCGTAACGGATAAACGCTGAATGCATCTAAGCGTGAAACCGGACCAGAAAATAGACATCCACTTGCTAGACGACCCCTTCCGAAAGGGGCGGCGGGGCTGGTGACGGCAACGTCGAGTCTAGGAACGAGGGCTCTGCTAGAAGAGCAGGTAAATAGGGCAGGGGTGTAAGCACCGAGCTTCGGCGAGGTGTTCAGCTCACTGCTACTAATGCCCGAGGCGTGCAGTTCAAAAACGTGACTCGCACAGTACCTAGAGTTGTCAAGACTGTGAGTTGTAATGTGATTGCTTCCATCCTTTGTGGGTCAACCTTTCTAGTTTTAGAATCATCAGTGATACCCTGACAAGATTATATCAACTAGTCGTATTCAGTTGATTAACGACTCTAAGCGAAGTGCTCCCGTACTGAGAAGGTTCAAGCAAAGATCCAATCTGTGATCCATCTCACGTGAGTCATGCGCTGATGCCAGTCATTATTATCGAAGACTCCTAGTTATCCCCTAGATTATGGAGTCCCGAATCGATTCAGGTCATCGATGACTAGTCGCCCGGGGTCTGTGATTCAATTGGGAAAATTGGAACATGGTAAGGATGGAGAAGACAGAATCCAACGACGAGAGGGAATTGAAACCACTTCTTGTGGGCATATCAGCTGCACTCATTGCAGTCCTAGCCCCTGCGGGGTTCAACGTAAGTTTTGATTTGACTAGAGGTACAATCATGCACGTGTACCTGATATTCATGCTATGGACAATAAACCTCGGACTTGGTGTTGTCAACCCTCAAGGCATATTCCAGGGAGCTCCGGCCATTCCCAACTCTCCCGTTCCAATCCCCATAGGGCTTGTCGGAAATCTACCACTCACTTTTCTTAGGACTGTATTTGTCTATCAGATATACAGATACTATCAAGGCAAAACCACAAGAAACCGTACAATACTGGCAGCAGCTGCAGGTGAATTGCAGGTAGTGATCGTGGGCCTTCTACTCATGATGATGCCTACCTTCTCTCTCACCACCCAGCTCTTCATTCCTATTCCCATTCTGTTCCTAGCCGGACTCGTTATGATAAAGATGGCACCATCCACTCAGTTCTCGACTCCTTGGATGGGCCAGGAAGAGCCGGAAACTTGGTGGACACAATCATCAGAAGATGAAGAGAGTGCAGTCGAGGTCAAGGAAGAACCTTGGCTGAAGAAAGGTGAATAAGGTAGGCTGCAAACACCAAGCTTGTTCGATTTATTCAACTCACCATCACAACTGCCAGAAGTGTGAAATTTCGCATTACCTAGAGTAGTCAGGACTGTGAGTTGTAGCGCGATTGCTTCCGTCCTTTGTGGGTCAACTTCACATTTCCTTCTGGCTATCTTCATATTAACGCTTTAGCCCAGAAACTCAGGCGTGAGCCCGATGGGCATTATGTAGATCGCCTTGAAGTCACTTGGAAGGTCCACAACAGTGGCCACCTGATCTTCATAGAATGCACCCACAGTTACCGTTCCCAGACCCCAAGCAGCACATTTCAGGCAGATATTCTGAGCAAACATTCCGACGTGGTACATGGCTAATCGATGAGCAAAGGCAGAATCTGGCTCAGCGACAATCAATCCCATGTCCACTGAAACAACTATGTCCAGCTGAGCAGCTTCAATCCAGGGTTGACTCAATCCTGCAGTCATGAGGTCAAGGCGCAAGTCCGAAGTTGATACTTCAGTGAAGGAGGCGTTCCGTAGCCAATAATTGTAGACCCCAAGACCAATTCCATCCACTTGACCGATCACTACACGCACATCCAATGGGGATCTATCTGAATCCAGATAGTCAATCATGCTACTGTCAATCAGAATGTCGGTCACGAGTGCAAAGGGAACCGTGCCGTTGACATAATCTCTGGTAGATCTGCGCTTCGTGATTGCCTGTTCAACAGTTGCTTCGTCCTCGTTCACCGAAGAGGAGTGAGCACCAATCTGACCAACAGGTGCCCGACTATTGCCAAATCCTACGGGTAATGCTACTAGGGGTATGAATGATGTATTGAGAAGACTCTGGACATACACTGTTGCGAAATCTGCTATTGGACGCGTCTTGAGGCCCAGTGAGGAGAGCTGCAGAAGGAAGTTCTGAACAGCATGTCCTGTTTCCAGATGAACGTACTGCATGCCGCGATTACCGTATCGTGCAGTTGTTCTTGAGTAGTTAGCCAGAATGAAGAACACAGTGGACACATTGAGAACTGCTCTTCGATCATCCCCGACGAAAGCTGCCACAATGGTGCCACGGTCAACAGTTGTATTCACCCACTCAAGCTGATGTTCTTGAGGGATGTAATGGTAGTATCCCTCCTCAAGCTCTGACTCATCCATCTGCACGAAGAATATCTCAAGCGGATATGTTGCGCCAGCTGAGGGGACTGCTCTGAAGACGGACCCGTGCGTTATGCCTTGAATCGCCCAGAGAAGCTGGGACACTTCATCTATTCTCATCTGATGGTCACTCAGAACGCTTGAATAGCCAGGATCTCTCATTGCTGTGCCTAGTGGCATACTACCGTTGACATCAGGTTCTGGCAGTGTGAGAGTAGTCATCTCTGGTGAATATGTTGGGAACAGAAGCAGAGGCGGGAGTACAACTACTAGGACCACAAGCAGCAGGAGAGCCAGTCCGATTGGCTTGTAATGTCTTCGTGCTTGAAGCACGATCATCGTACACCTCTGACATGACGAGTTTTGTAACATACTTCTATCCCTAGCTTAAAGATGTGATGTCGCTTCTCAGACCGTTGTCAAGGTCTACGAGTTCTAACGTGACTGCTTCCATCCTATACAGGTCAACTTCTCGATTCTTTCTGGGTTTTCCTAGGGGTGCATCATACTTATCGGCCGTCCATGCTATGTGTCGTTGAGGGTATCTCGACGTGGACGCGGAACCAAATCAGAGTGCACTCGACCTTGACACAGCCATAGCTATTGAACGAGCCCTCGCAGTCGCTATGCTTGGATTGCTCCTAGTGTACCTACTTACTGGCTCTCTACATGGTCTTGAGCTGCTCTTCATCATCGTTGAGCTCTTTCTGGGAGTGCTGGGAATCTGGATACATACGAAGAAGGAGGGCTTCATTCAGAAGGACCATGAACTCGAAGTTTCCTCACAGAGGGAAATCCCAATTGGTCCTTGCGGCAATTGCGGTGAGGACTTCAGATATCCAGTTTTGAGTGCAGATGGCAAATACCGTTGCCCCAAGTGCGCAAAGCCAGTCGGATAGGCAGTTGAGTTCTTTCATTCTTGGCGTATTATAGCGTAATCCCATCCCGCCTTTGTAGGTCAACTTCACTATCCCCGATCAAGAATGATTGCTGCCAAGGGTGAAGACGATCATCTAGCATACGTATTTTTGCGACCGTCGAAGCAATCAGGACTTGAAACTATAGCTTTGAATCGAGTCTTTCACTCAAAGACTGGAAGCAGAAGCTCGAAGGGTGACTCCCAATGAGTAGCGATGTGAGAGTCTTACTTCTTACAGGTCAGATGGCATTCGAAGACCTGGTTCAAGTGGCCTCAGGTTTTCCAAATGTCGACGTCGAACGCCTTCCAATCACCGTTGCGGCGTTCACCACTCCAAGACTGGTTCTGAAACATGCACCCAAGCTCTTGGATAAGTGGAAACCAGACCTCATTCTGGTGTCTGGCCTTGCTCGCGGTAACTTCTCCGAACCTGCCGAACAGATTGGTATACCTATCATGAAGGGAACACGATATCTCACGGCGCTTCCCTCACTTCTGAGGAATCTACAGCAAATCGTTCCGGAGCTCTCAGAGGAGTACGCAGCCGATTCGATTGTCAAGACGATGTTAGTTGATGAACTAAGAGATCATATGAAACGACTAGAGAGAGAAGCGGTTTTCGAGAAGCGCAACTTCAGGCTACGTTCCGGATGCCCAGTCGGGATTGATTTCCCTCCCAGAGTGATGGCCGAGATTGTCGATGTCACAACAAGGTCTATTGAGTACAGCATGGCGACTGCCCGTTTCTTCACAAGATGGGCAGACATACTTGATGTTGGAGCCACCATAGACGAGCCCAATCCAGAGAGAATAGCCGAAATAGTGACTGAGGTGCGCAGATTCGGTCTGCCTATTAGTGTGGACTCTCTAGACAGGAACGAGATAATGGCTGGTGTTGATGCAGGTGCTGAGATAGTCCTCTCGGTAGATAGGGGCAACTTGGATGTGACTGACAGAATACCAGAGGACGTGACACTTGTGTGTCTCCCGACAAACATCTCAGCCGGGATTCTTCCTCCTGATCCTATTGAACGTGCGCAAGCATGCTCCAATCTCTGTAATGACCTGAGAACGAAAGGATTCGACAGAATACTTGCAGATCCACTAATGGAGGCTCCAATCCAACCTGGCCTTATGGAGTCCTTACGTGCCTATCATCATTGTCGAGTCCTTGATGCTGATCTCCCTCTACTGGCAGGATTCGCGAATGTGACCGAGTTCGTAGACTCAGATACTGCAGGAATGAATGCTATCTTGGCCTGTCTGGGTATCGAGCTAGGAATCTCAGTCTTCCTCTCAACTGAGGAACGAGCATCGACATATCGCTGCGTAAGCGAGCTGAAGTCTGCAGCTCTTATGGGATTCATCGCAGGTCACATGGGCTCGCCGCCAAAGGAGATTGGGGCCACAGCTTACGTGGCAAAGTCCAGCGGTCTTGATGTGCAAGCAGTCTCGATGGACGATTCATTCGAGTCCGTTGAGGAGCGAAAGATCGAATGTAGGCCAGATGCGAGGGGATACTTTCGAATAGGAATAGACCGACGGAGGAACAGAGTTCTTTGTGAGCACAGAAGCAGAGGGGGGTCAATCCGACGACTCGCTTCCGAAACTGCAAATGCAATACTGCGAGAAATCCTATCAGCAAGACTAGTCTCCAGTCCGAGTCACGCAGCCTATCTTGGAACCGAGCTGACCAAAGCAGAGATTGCGCTCAAGTCCGGGCACAACTATCGACAGGATGAACCTTGGGACATTGAATTGACAATGGATATCTAGAGCCTTGTAGACTGATCAGTTAAGAAGAAGCATTAGCTCATGCTTCCCGCTTCTGGCTATTTGAACTATGGAGAGTATTTCTAATGCATTTCACGGAAATCCAGAAGTCCGATTGTATACAAGTGGCCTGCGTGATACTTGGAGTTGTAACATGATTCCCTCAGTCCGATGAAGGTCAACCTCATTGGTTCTTGGCAATTCACAGAGTTCATATTGGAGTGCTGCAGTCTTCCCTAAACTGTCATGACATCGGACAACACTACATCAGAGCACGATGTAGACATAGAAAGCACTTCGCGGCCGTCGAGCGAGTTTGAGCTTGCAGCAGTAGAACCCTGTCTGAGTCTAATCTGCTCGTTTTGCATTCTAGTCCTGGTGTTCATCACCTTGTTAGGGACCATGATGACTACCGATAACTTGGGTGGCATAACGGGTGTTGGTCTATCCGCGCTGACTCTGGCAGTCTTTCTTGTCGCGATTCAGGTCTACAAATCTAACGAGCTTCGAAGTCGTGACTCCGACAGAACCTAGAGTAGTGACGTGCTTGCCTCCATCCCTTGCAGGCCAAGCATTGTGGTTCTGGAACAGACTGTGATGTTTCAACGGGGTCTTAACAGCTGATTACTACATCAAGCTGATCAATGACTCTTGAGCGAAGAGATTTCACCTCGGGGAGTCGGAGTGGAGATTGAATCCGCACTCCGTCTTCCCAAGTTCTGCGCTGATGTCAGTCATTACTATTCCAATTCACTAGTAATCCATCAGATAACTGAATCCCGAATCGAGTCGTGGAATCGGACCCTGATCACTCAGATTCTACGATTAGACGAGGGCAACTGGAATATGTGCAGAATGGAAGAAACACATCCTGACGATAGAAAGAGATCGAAACCACTGGATGCCGGCATCATAGCGGCAGTTCTTGCAATTCTAACCCCGGCGGCTCTGAACCTGAGCTTCGATTTGGTCACAGATTCAATCATCTACGCGAATCTGATGTTCATGTTCTGGACAATAAACCTCGGGCCTGGCATTGTCAACCCCCCGGGCACGTTCTCAGAAGCCACTGTTATTCCCGACGCGGCCGTTGCGATCCCCTATGGGCTTATTGGTAATCTGCCAATCACGTTTCTGAGAGTTGTATTCGTTTATCAGATTTACAGATACTATCAAGGCAGAACCACACGAGGCCGTACATTATTGGCAGCAGCCGCGGGCGAATTACAGGTGACGATTATGGGCCTGTTTTTCATGTCGATGCCAACTTTCTCTCTCACTGTCCAGTTTCTCGTTCCCACTCCCATTATGTTCGTGGCTGGACTAGTCATGATCAAGATGGCACCCACTAATCAGTTATCCACTCCTTGGCCGGATCAGGAAGATTCGGATTCTTGGTGGACAGAACAATCAGAAGATGAAGGGGGCGCAGTTCAAGTCAAAGAAGGACCCTGGCAGAAGAAGAAGCAAACGGCATAGCCCTGCGAAAACCATGCTCGCCTAATATGTTCAATCAGTTGCCATCTCATTTCGCTCAATTTAGAACCTCGTGATTAGCGTTTCTTGGGTAACTGAATAGAGGCATGAGCCCGGAGTATAGTGGAACGAAGACTCCGCCTCACCACTGGTATGATGATATGACGTCAGCCATTTCACGATGCATAGGCGCGCCTACTTGGATGACCATATGAAGAGCGAGCCAAAACATGCTGCCTACTTCATAGCCCTCCAAATGTTTTTCTCATTTCCGGACGATATGCTCACAGACTGCTGAACATGTGAGAACGATGCGGCGACTAGTAGGTAGGATTCTGTTCTGGATTGGTGTCATAATCATCGGAGCTGTGCTTGTTCTGGGAGTTGCTGTCATCTCGGTGTCTGCACTTTCTGGCTCGAACACTTTGGCAGTTGACTATAGTAACTATGCAACTCCATTCTTCATAATCGGTATCCTGATCATGATGATTGGGCTCATGATGGCCCTCTTTCCAGATGGCTTCTCAAGAGATGGGCTGTGGGTTCTAAAACTGGGGCCCTTTGTCAGGTAGAAAACTGGACAGGGCCACATGCACTCACCGAACCCTTCATTAACTATTGTTAATCATTCCTTGTGGTGTTAACAAGTGGATGTCCAAGACAATATTCAGATTACGAGAGCAGCACTGGAAGCCTTCGAAGCCCATGACATGGATCGTTTTGTGAGCTTCATGTCCGAATCAGTTATCGACTACACTCCGGGTAGGTCGGAGCCGCTCAGAGGCCGTGAAGCAGTCCGAGAGGACAACATCGGTTTCCTAGCTATGTATCCTGATGTTACGTTTGAAATCACGCAGATATTCGGAGACGGGGAAATGGTATGTGCCCAAGGAATTGTAATGGGAACCGACACGGGTCCACTTCCTGGTCCGGATGGTCAACAGCTGCCCCCAACAAACAAATCATTTCGAGTTCCAGCCTGCTTCGTGGCAAAGATTGAGGATGGCAGGATCTCGGAGATCTACGAGTACCTGGATCGACTTGAATTTTCATTACAGCTAGGGGCTTCTGGCTAATAGCACCATTGCGAATTCCATTTCTGACATCATTTGTGACCGGCCTACATTTGCCATCGGGCAACGCTAGTCTTATCAACTGAGATTGCTCTGGTCGCCAAGAGAAGTGGGAGATGGAAGGCGAACTTGGTATGGACTCATCTGGCGTCGAAAGCGCACGCTGGATAGAGCGCACACTTGCAGTGCTGCTTGTCTTCATTGGCCTGATGTATATCAACTTGGGTAGCCGCGAGTACGGCATATACAACCTTCTCGCTCTTCCTCTGGAAGTCCTCATAGCAGCTTTGGGACTCTGGATTTGGTGGAAATCTGCGAAAGGTTCTATGTCTGATTCAGATGACTATCCTCCAGAGCTACTACTGACATGTCCGCATTGCGGGGCCACATACCAATATGGAGATTCATCGGTTCTGCCAGAGCGCGCAGTTCTATGTCAAAACTGTGCCATCGTATTTTCGATACAATAGACGGTCTTTGCCCCGTACGAAATAGCGCTATAAATCGCCGAAGAGAAAGTTGGACTTCGACAAAATGCACCCAGTCGTGCAATCAAACGGGGGTGACTCTGATTGACTGAGGCTCAAATTGAGTCCGCAGTTTCCAAGAAGTTCCTTATTGCCATCAACTCAATTGTCCTTGTTGTTTCGGCTAGTGCGATTGTGTTCTCTTACGCGCATCTATTCCCTTTCTATGATCCCCCAGGGCTCTATCGTCTACTGCCGGGCGATATCCTGACTGACTTCATCTGGGTGTATGTGCTAACACTCATCTGTGGGGCACTTGCATATGTGGCAGCACCCTTCCTCTCCACTATCTTCTGGAAGGGACACAGACTTCTTACTGCTGGCCACTACAATTACCACATCCAACTATTCGACGCACGGGCAACACGGAGAAGCAAAGTTCGACGCCTATTCCTACCCGCCTTCGTTGCACTAGGTCTTGCTGCAGCGATAGCGAACATCAGACAGGTGGCCAATCTGATATTCGTCAATGAGAGCTTTGCTAACCTCGACGAATCTGCACCGGCTCTTGAGGTTGGTGTTCCTATTCTATTCATCCTCATTCTGATAGCCAGTTTTGTCACGCTGCTTTTTGTGCCCCTTTGGCTCCTAGAAGACACGGGAGTGATATGCGAGCGAGAAACCGTTGGACGACGTGTGACTGCGGACATCGAGGGTGTTGGGAACTGGTATGTCGCACTTCTGAAGGGGTTCGCCGGCATAACCACCGTGATTACGTATTTGCTTATCGCCGCGAGCACAATTGAATGGTACTACACTGTCAATGTTCCAAATCTGTTCACACTGATTGTCCTGATAGTCCCAGTCGTAGCCATCATTGGCGCTCCATTCCTGGCAATGGCTCCAATCTCAGTTGTTCATTTCTGCTATGAGATTTCTCTGCGACGCAACAAGGAAAGACTGGATGCGAAGCTGGGTGGGGCGGGTCTTGCAAGAGTTGCCATCGATTTATCACAGACCTCAGAATCGCCCGAGATGGGATGACCAGACTGGAGCCTCTGCGTCAGAGCTGAGGCACGTAAGCAGCATTATTCTAGCAGTGAAGAATCTATGAAGTCTGATTCGACAACCTCTTCTTCCATACCCTCTCAATCTTCTTCTCTCTGTTATAGTGCCCCATCTCTCCCCGTGACTTCTTTGCAGTACCTGTCAGAATGACATACCCCTCAAAGAAGATGAGGAAGACCGCCGGGATGAAGGGAGTGATGTCCCCCCCCACGAAGAATCCTATCACTCCAGCCAGAATGGACGTTATGATGGTCCAGATGCCAGAGAAGAAGAAGAACCACTTCCTTTTTTGAGGCGGTGCCTTAAGGAAGCTTACGTAGTCGATCTTGAGTGTGGGTTCGTAGTACTCATCTCTACAAAAGCCTTCAATCCTAATTCCCAGTATAGTCCCTGCTATGAAGCGACCCAGGGGATAGAAGAACGTGATGATGAAGAAGATGGAGATGAATCGCATTGCAAACTGCAATAGGTCTCCCAGAGTCCAGACTAGTACATTGGACCAGTCTAGTGGAGTTCCTACAAGCCACAGGTACGCAATGAATGACACCGCGCCAAGGATACTCATCGCCGCCAATGCCGGCCCCAATCGATAGGTTCTACCCCTATCTGCCTCAAAGAGTATGCTTCTGACTTCTGCTGCTAAAACGATTTCTTCATCACTGGGTTCTGACTCTCTCTTAATCTGCCTAACAAGCTTCCAGAAGTACCTCCTAGTTTCGCGAGGCACACCACCAGGATTCTCTCTGACTTCCTCTCGAATGCGTTCAAGCTCATGCAGTCTCTCAGACACTCCAACGCGCCTCGAAGCTGAGAGTGCAATCACCTACAAGAACCCTCCGTGTGGTGTCGAGAACCAGAATTCCAGCATATCTATATCCAGCGAGTCTTTCAACCGTGGCACGTGGTGTCAGTGTCAGGAAACGTCAGAATGAAACATGAAAGCCCCTCCGTTGAGGATATGGAGCGTTTCATTGCTGAAGCATTAGGTGAGGCGCAAGAGGGACTGAAAGAAGGGGGAATTCCAATCGGGTCTGTTCTGGTAGTAGACGGCGAGGTAGTTGGCAGAGGTCACAACCAACGGGTGCAGAAGGGAAGTGCGATTCTTCATGCAGAGATGGACGCTCTTGAGAACGCGGGGCGTCTGTCAGCGTCAGACTACAACAGGTCGACACTCTATACGACACTATCCCCTTGTGACATGTGTAGTGGCGCCATATTGCTCTACGGGATTCCAACGGTTGTCGTAGGTGAGAATCAGACCTTTCGAGGTCCAGAAGACTATGTGCAAGGCCGGGGAGTAAATGTGATTGTACTGCAGAATAAGGAGTGTGTCCGGATGATGAGAGGGTTCATCCGGAACAACCCTGACCTGTGGAACGAGGATATCGGTGTGGAAGACTGATCTAGATCCGAAACCTCCTCGAAGCCACCTACCGTGTCCTCTCTAGAGTCTTCCAAAGGGCCTACGTCGGAGAAACTCACCATGCCCGACCTCTCCAACGAACTTACTATCGCTTGCGACCACTTTGCCTCTGGATATGGTTGTTGAGGGGTACCCAACAAGCTCCCATCCCTCGAATGGGCTCCAATCACAGTTGGTCTGCAGGTCCTCTGCTCGAATTGTAACCTTCTTCTTTGGATCGAAGACGACCAAGTCTGCGTCGCTACCAATAGCAATGGTCCCCTTGTCAGGATACATTCCAAAGAGCTTTGCTGGATTGGTGCTAGTGAGTGTCACCAGTTGATTTACAGTAAGACCGCGCTTCCCGACCCCCTCGGTGTACATCAGGGGTATCATGGTTTCAACGCCGGGCATTCCAAATGGAATCTTTCTGAAATCGCCATTCCATGCAGCCTTCTGTTCGGTTGTGAAAGTGCAGGTGTCCGTTGCAACAATCTGCACATCACCGTTCAACAACGCTTGCCACAATCGTTCATTGTCATGAGGTTTCTTGACCTGAGGACAAGTGGCATATAGATGCCCATTCTCCTGTTTGAAGACCTCATCATCAAGTAGTAGATACTGAGGGCAGGTTTCTGCGTACACTCTTACGCCTCTCTGCCTAGCGACATGAACTGCATCCGCACCCTCCCCCGTGGACATGTGCACTACATATAACTGGCCGCCCGTGACTTCGGCCCATTTGATTGCACGAATGATTGCCTCCTCCTCGGTGTAGCAGGGCCGAGATAGGGCATGACCATACGCACCCCACTTCTCCTTCTCTTGTGCATATCTCTCGATCAGCATGTCCAAGACATAGGCACTCTCTGCATGGACTCCGATATGTCCACCGTGCTTGGCGGTTTCTTCCAGAGCGCTGAAAAGCATTCCATCGTCAGCCATCCAACCCTCATTCTTGTAGATCATGAACATCTTGAAAGTTGGAATGCCGTAGTCAATGATCTCCTTGATCTCAGTCTGTGTCTGTGAGTTCCAGTCTGTGATGGCTGCGTGTAGGCCATAATCGATGCACACCTTCGGGTCGGCCTCGGCTCTTCGAGCCTCGACTGCCTCCATGATTGAGTGACCCTTGCTCTGAATTGCGAAGTCAAGGATGGTGGTCACTCCACCACATGCGGCAGCCTTAGTCCCATTTTCGAAGTCATCAGCGGAGATGGTCCCAGAGAACGGGAGTTGGAAGTGTACGTGAACATCAATGCCTCCTGGAAAGATATACTTCCCCGCCGCATCAATGACCTGCGTGTCAGGACCTGCAGCTAGGTCTTGGGAGATAGACACAATCTTTCCGCCACCAACTCCAACATCTGCCGCATATGTGTCAGAAGCAGTCACGACTCTTCCATTCTTGACCACAAGTTCCAGCTCTACCATGGAAATGCCTCCGTAGACCATTGGTGAGTCCGACATAAATCGCTTTAGGAAATGCCTATTAGATGAGCGGACTACGGTCCCGTCTACCAAACCATGGAGTGATGACAGTGAGAAATGTGCGTGTGGGTCTTGTACAAGCTGAATGGGAAGGCGATGTCACCGACGAGGATACGATTGAGGAAAACATCGAGAGAATGATTCGGAAGCATGAGGGGTTTGCTACTATAGCTAAGCAGCAGGATGTTCAGATTCTATGTTTCCAAGAGTTGTTCTACGGACCCTATTTCTGTGCTGAGCAAGACCGACGATGGTACAAGTATGCAGAGCCTATCCCCGGCCCACTGAGTGAGCGCATGTGCGAGCTAGCCAAGGAACACAATCTTGTCTTGATTGCGCCAATGTACGAAGAAGAGAACGTGGGTGTCTACTATAACACGGCCATTGTCATTGACTCTGATGGAAGCCTTCTGGGCAAGTACAGGAAGACGCACCTTCCCCATCTTGACCCTGGCTTCTGGGAGAAATTCTACTTCCGTCCGGGAAATCTCGGGTATCCTATCTTCGACACAGATTTCGCCAGGATCGGTGTCTACATCTGCTATGACCGCCATTTTCCAGAGGGTGCTCGAGCTCTGGGTCTGAACGGAGCAGAGATAGTCTTCAACCCGTCTGCAACTGTTGCAGGTCTATCCGAGCACCTGTGGACACTGGAGCAGCCCGCACATGCCGTTGCCAACGGTTACTTCATTGCGGCCATCAACCGGGTTGGTGAAGAGCCTTGGAAGACTGGAATGTACTATGGCAGCTCCTACATTGCCGACCCAAGAGGGCAGCTCGTTGTACAAGGCTCTCGAAACAAGGAGGAGCTTGTGGTAGGAAACGTCGACCTTGATATGATTCGTGAGGTCCGAAACGTCTGGCAGTTCTACAGGGACCGCCGACCAGACAGCTACAGCGATTTGACAAAGCTATAGAGGAACTCTCATAGCTTCTTCTCAACCTCAGTAAAGGCATAATCAAGTATGGCACAGGCCTCGTCGATCTGTTCAAGTGTGAGTTCGAGTGGCGGC
Organism: Candidatus Thorarchaeota archaeon SMTZ1-83; assembly: GCA_001563325.1. Next base: position 10,814 of record LRSK01000031.1, on the reverse strand, counting down.
TGGAACCTGATCACGTTGCCATCCAGACCTCCCTTGCCAATCAACAGGCCTCTGTCCTTACAGAGTTCCATTACTTGCAGCATTTCCTGTATGGCTGGTTCTTTGGTGACCCTGTCGCGAACAAGCTCTACTCCAAGCATCATTCCCTGACCGCGAACTTCGCCGACCACCCTGTGGTTCTCCTTGAGCGATTCTAGTCCCTTCTTCAGGTGACTACCCAGTTTCACAGCCTTCTCAAGGTAGTTGCTCTCCTGAATAATCTCAATGACAGCCACGGCGGTCGCACACGAGAGAGGATTGCCCCCAAAAGTGGCGAAGCCGTCAGTCACAGTGTAGTCTGTGGCGATCTCGGGACGAGAGATGAACCCACCTATCGGAATCCCATTCCCAAAGCCCTTCGCAAGTGTAATGATATCCGGTTCCACCCCCGTATGTTGAATCCCCCACCACTTGGCTCCGGTTCGACCAAATCCTGTCTGCACCTCGTCAGAAATGTAGAGCCCCTCATACTCCTTCACAATCTCGTGCACTATCCGAAAGTACTCAGGAGGAGGTTGGATAATGCCCCCCACTCCCTGAATCGGCTCTGCAATGAGGGCGGCTATTGCACTGTTGGTCTGCGTGCGTATCACCTCCCGGAGATAGCGTGCACACTCGAAGTCACAGTCAGGAAAGTCCTTGCCAAAGTGACATCGGTAGCAGTATCCGTATGGAGTGAAACGGACGCCAGAAGGGTGGCTCTCCGGTACAGTGCGCCATCCGGCACTTGAGAGCTCTCTGGTCAATGCGGTGCGTCCGTGATAGGCGCGCTGACACGCCACGATGTATGGGTTGCCAACATACTTTCGAGCCATGAACAAGGCAGCCTCATTGGCCTCTGAACCGCTGTTCACGATGAATGACCGGGACAGGCCGGGTGGTGCAATCTCGGCCAGCCGCTTTACCAGCACTGCGTATGGAATTGTGGAATAGAGAGAACTGGTATACACTAGGCGTTCTGCCTGCCATTTGATTGTAGATACATACTTGGGGTGGCAGTATCCTGTGATTGTCGTGCATATGCCTGCAAACAGGTCGATGTAGTGTTTCCCTGAACTATCTTCCAGAGTGGCTCCTTCACCTCGCACGAAGAGTACGGGCTTCTCGTAGTAGTGGGCGACAGCCGGAGCAAGGTGTTCTCTCTCTATCTCTAGGATCTCCTCCCTTGTGTACTCCCTTCGAAGATCTTTGGGGACTAGTTCATCATTCATCGCATTCGCCTCGTTCTCATCAGCAGAATCTAGCATATGGCCATCGTCCTAAAGACTTTAGGGGAGGCGACTCCACTACACCGGAGATGGAGGCGAGGTGAAGCTATGTCATTGAGCCGCTTGGGAATTGAGTTTGCAGGGATCCAGTTCAAGAACCCCTTTCTGCTGTCATCGGCGCCTCCGGCCATGGATGCGCGCCACATCCTCCGGGCCGCCCGGCTCGGCTGGGGAGGTGCAGTCACCAAGACCGTCACAGAGGAACCTACTGTTGACCCGCGTACCCGGCTGGGTGCCCTACGAAGGAGCGGCGAGCTCATAGGCATGAACAACATCGAGCTACTCTCCCGCGAACCTTTGACAACGTGGACTGAGAAATGGATTCCGAAGATCAAGGCGGAGGCGCCAAATGATTTCATGCTCATCACCAGCATCATGAGCAGTCCCCAGCCAGAGGGGTGGACGTCCCTGGCGGAAACTATCTCGCGGACTGGCGTAGATGCAATTGAGCTCAATGTTTCATGTCCTCACGGCTCACCAGAGAAACACATGGGTGCTTTCATCGGGCAGGATCCAACTCTTGTTGAAGAGGTCACTCGGGCGGCCAGGAAGGGAACTGACCTGCCCATCCTCGTGAAGCTAACGCCGAATGTCACGGACATCGTGCCAATTGCGCAGGCTGCTGTGAAGGGTGGCGCAGATGCGCTGTCTGCAATCAACACTGTGGAGTCACTCATTGGTATTGACATTGAAACAGCCACCCCTCTCCCCATTGCCTATGGAGCAGATCAGACGGAGCAACTAGGCACCTACGGTGGTTTTTGTGGTCCGGCGGTTCGACCCATAGGACTCAGAGTCGTTTCTCAGATAGCCAAGGCACTTCCGGCCATGCCAATATCAGGTATCGGTGGCATTGAGAACTGGACCAGTGCAGTAGAGTACCTCATGGTCGGCGCCCGAACTCTGCAGGTCTGTACCGCGGTCATGTGGCATGGTTTCTCAATCATAAAGACAATGGCAGATGGACTGTCCAACTTCATGGAGCGTAAGGGCTACGAAACCCTAGAGGCAATGGTCGGTGAAGCTCTTCCCAAGATTAGCACTTGGACAGCCCTCAGCAAGCTTCCTCCGGTTGTTGCCAGAGTGGTTGAGGATAGATGCACCGGCTGCAAAGACTGCGTAGTGGCATGTGCCGATGGTGGCTATGTGGCAATCCAGATGAGAGAAAAAGTCGCCGTCATCAACGAAGAGAAGTGCGATGGGTGTGGTCTGTGTGCTGTCGTGTGTGGCGCTGAGGCAATAGAGTTCGTTTATGCCAGATAAGCGCACAGTCGGTGGTAAGGCAGAAGAATCAAATAGCGAGCGAGTCGACTACTGATTTCCGACCTGGAAGTGACCGTCTTGGACGTGGAAGTTGTCAGGAACTACATCAATGGGCGATGGGTAGAGTCAAAGGCCAAGGAAACACACGATGTCGTCAACCCGGCCACGGGCGAGGTCCTGGCCAAGACCCCGATGAGTACGAAGGAAGAGGCCCTTGAGGCCGTTGAGGCTGCAAAGGCTGCTTTCGGGCGATGGCGAATCACGCCAGCACTCACTCGAGTCCGGCATCTTAACCGAATCAGAGATGCCTTCGAAGAGAACTTCGAGGAACTCGCCAAGATTCTGACTCTCGAGCAAGGTAAGTACCTCGATGAGGCACGTGGCGAATACCGTCGTACGATCGAGAACATAGAGTGTGCGTCAAGCATTCCCTCACTTCAAATGGGCTACAGCGCGGAGGATATTGCCTCTGGAATTGATGAGATGGTCATCAAGCAACCGCTAGGTGTCTTCTTCTGTGTTGCTCCATTCAACTTCCCAGGCATGGTGCCTACTTGGTTCTGGCCCTTCGCTGTCGGGTGTGGAAACACATACATCGTCAAACCTTCACCACAGGTTCCGTTGAGCCAAGTCAAGCAGTTTGAGATCATTCATGAGATAGGACTGCCAAAGGGGGTCCTGAACATGGTCCACGGCGGTCCGGAAGCGGTGAACGCCCTTCTGGAGAGTCCTGACACAGTCGGTATGTCTTTTGTCGGTTCTACTCGTGTTGGCAAGCTCCTCTACAAGAAGGCGGGTGAGCAGGGAAAGCGTGCTCAGGTCCAGGGAGGGGCTAAGAACTTCCTCACTGTAATGCCTGATGCTGACTTGAAACGAACTGTACCTGCTTTGATGACGTCCTTCTTCGGCTGCACCGGGCAGCGGTGTCTAAGTGGTGCTGTGCTGCTCGCCGTCGGCGATGTCTACGAACCTCTGAAGAAGTCCGTCATCGAGGCTGCCAAGCGCATCATCGTCGGCAATGGGCTGGAGGAGGGGGTCCAGATGGGGCCTCTGGCCTCGAGACAGGGAATGGAGAATGTCTTGGACTACATTGAGAAGGGTGTCGAGGAGGGTGCAGACCTACTTCTTGACGGTCGGGGTATCGAGGTCCCCGGGTATCCGAACGGGTTCTTCATTGGTCCGACCATCTTCGACAAGGTCACACTGAAGATGGCCATTGCGCAAGAGGAGATCTTTGGACCAGTGATGTCAATCATTCACGTGAAGGACCTTGACGAGGCTATAGAGATTATTCATGCCAATCCATACGGCAACGCATCTTCTGTGTTCACATCCAGCGGGAAGACGGCCCGAGAGTATCAGTACAGAGTGAAGGCTGGAAACATTGGAATCAATGTTGGAATTGCCGCACCGATTGCCACATTTCCATTCTCTGGAATGAAGGACTCATTCTTCGGGGATCTTCACGGACAAGGTCGGGATGCGGTGGACTTCTTCACGGAAAACAAGGTCGTCATCACTCGATGGTTCTAGCTGATAACTTGAAGGTGGTCGTGTGGAACTTGGAACTCTCGGTGCAGTGTTGAAGTTCGCACTGGACATTGAGAATCGAGCATGTTCCTTCTACGAGCTGGCCTGCAGTGCCACGACGAACCCGAATCTGGTGGCTCAGTTTGAAGAACTAGTCCAGAGGGGTCAGAAGCGAATCGAAACGCTGATGCGAATTCGTAGAGAGCACACCACGGAGATGATTCTTGAGCCGATCACCGGATTGAACTCTGACACCTACAACCCTATAACAGCCATTCCTGAGGGCGGTGATGAAGGTACGCTGCAGCTAGTCGCTGTTGCAATAGAAACGGAACTGCGAGATTTCTATACAGCTGCCGCGATTAAGATTGGCTTCTTGAGTGAGGTGGCCTACTCCTTCGAGCAACTTGCGGACGAGAATAGTGAAGCCATTCAGCATCTCTCCAGAGGATTCTGAAATCAGATGTAAGAAGGCACGTTTCCAATACTCAGCATGCCGCTATTTCGACGACTCATTCTCTCTGTATTGTTTATATCAAACCTCATCTGTTGTTTCCTTTTGGTGACGGTAAGTCATCAATCATAGTAGTTGCCGAAGCACAGAAGAAACTGGAAAAGGACGGGAGAGAGTTGTGGAGATCATTCATGTTAGAGGCCCCTGATAGTCGCAGGCTTTCTTCTTCGTGTTCCTATTGGTACATGCAACCGTGAATAGGTCTGGGATAGAAAGTGATGATTCGGAAGACATTACTCTTCAGAAACCTCGTTGACAACCTAGTCAAGAACATTGGGCTCTATTCTGTTGGTGTGCTGTTACTGCTTTTCTATCGGTACACGATTGACCCAGTACCAATACTATTCGGTTTGATTGCATTCCTCTTCGCGTACTCCTCGGTCTATATTATCAATGACATCTTTGATATGGATGAGGACTCAGCCGCAGGTGAGAAGGCAAAAAGAAAGCCCCTAGCTCAGGGCTCCGTTGAGAGATCGGAAGCAGTGATAATCTGTTTCACACTCCTGGCCATTGGCGTAGCATTGTCTGCCCTTCTCGATCTGCTGTTCTTCGTAGTTGTATCCTCGCTTCTCATTGTCAACGTCCTGTATTCGGTTCCCCTGTTCAGTTATGACAAAACAGGGTTCCGGAGTCTGAAACACACGCTTGCGGGCTTGCCGCTTGTTCTCATCATGCAGTTGTTGAAGATACTCCTTCCATGGACAGTTGGAGCACAGCTGCTTGCCTTTCCTCTCTTTTTTGCATTGGGCTTTTCCCTAATGTATTTGATATTCTTCAGAGGTTACAAGAAGAATGAAACAGTAGGGGAGAGCATCTTGCAGGAACGTACACTATCTCTTGTGACGGTCTTCGTGTTTTCATTATCCTTGTGCCTGCATCCGGCGCCCCTCTTCCAGTCCTTGATTCTCATGTATCTGGTTGCCGGAATTGCGTTCTTCTGGAGGTCGTGTCTTATTGACGAGAGAGTTCTCAGACTGACTCCTATCTACATCATTCTCGGCATCATCATCTTGTTGATTGCACTGACATACATATAGGAAGGGAGTAGGACTAGGCTATTGTAGAATAAGTAGACTCTTGGACTGAGGTTGTCATCTGTGCCTTCGGTGGACGAGGAACACATACTCGAGGTAATTCGCAAGGCAGGCCACGATGTCTATGCCATCCGTTTGGGAATGAAACCCCAGATTGATGACATCCCCTACGTAGTATTGAGTCATGAAGTATACCCTGGGGTGGAGGCTCACCTGTTTACGATTGCTGACATAGCTCTATGGCTGCCCGCTTTCGATGAACAGGGAAACGTAGTACTCTACAGATCTAGAGAGATTGATGAAAGTGCGGTGGACCCTAATTCTGAGGAAGCCAGATCTGCTGCTTGGGATAGGCTGCTCACTGCAGTAGAGCGAGTGACGGAGCTCCTGACTTCATACAAGGAGTCTGTTGATAGAGGTCTAATCCCAGAAACAATATGGGCTCACCACCAAGGACAGTGGCATTTCGGACTGCGCGAGGCACCTGATCATAAAGCACCGCCTGTTGACATATTCATTGACTACGTCGATCTTTCGATAAGACCTCTCATTCGGGAGCTCAATGAGCTTGGCTTTGCAACAAAGGAGAGTTGTTCGGGGCTGCTTGATGAGCATCCGGATAGAGAGCCTTATAGACCCTATGTGATGTTTGATGACAGAGTCTACCTAGACATGAGTGCACACCTATATACTCTGGCAGATATCACGCAGTGGATTCCAGGCCCTGGGCCTCATGGATTTGACGTCAGGATTCAACAAGGTGCTAACGAGGACAATCCCAAGGCATGGAATCGTCTCATAAGTGGGGCAAGGACGCTATCACCATTACTCCAAGAGTACAGGGCTCTAGTTGGCGAGAAGGACGGCCTATACAGGAAACTGAGGGAACAAAGGGGCTTCCTGAACAGGCCAGACCACTGAGTGACCCTAATCCTTCTTGAAGTGCTTGCTTAGTTCCCAGAATGGTGGTACGAGTTCCAAGTCCATGAGAATCTCATAGAAACAGAATGCTCCCCAACGGTCGATGATCTTCCCTTCTCTGCTGATATACAGAATCGTTGCTCCTTCGAAATCGACCTTCTTCTTAGTAGGTTCGAACCCCCATGCGTTTCCCTCATGAGTTCCAGTCGCTTTGTATCGGACCCATACCCTGTCTTCCTCCCCAGCAGTTTCAATGACTTCGTATTTCAAGTCCGGGAAAATCGACCTGAAGTACTTGATTTCGTGTTTCACCTGAGCGGGTCCAACGGCATCAATATGCACCCATTCCGGATTGTAGTCCTTGTCGACAATCTCATCTGCCACTTCTGGGTCCGGCTTACTCCACATTTCCTCAAACCAGCGCCGTCCTATGCTTTCATTCCTCTGTTTCATTAAGACCAGTTCTCCTCAAATGTTGCTTAGACACGATGTTATTAATGCCACACGCCGCGAGTTTCCTACTAAGCTAGGTCCCGTACGAACATGGGGTTCCATCGGAGAAACCAACCGGAGGGTTGTGGAACTGTGAACACACTCACAAAGAAACAGGGGCTAGGAATAGCGACTATCATTATCGTTGTCACTGTAATGTTGGCTTCACCTTTCTTGCTTGTTCCCAATCCGACAGGAATGGAAGGTGTTCAAGTAGCTCTCTACTTCGACAGAGGCTGCGATGCGACATGTAGAGATGCACTGGAGAACATGTTCCGCTGGATGGGTACAGAGGTCACAATCGTGGGCGGGTCTGAGATTGGTGAGGGTGTGTTGACCGACTACGACATCCTTGCTTTGCCATCAGGCTGTTGGTGCACAGAACGCTGCGAGATTCTAGGTGAGGAGATGGACTACATACGTCACTTTGTGGAAGATGGAGGGTCTTACTTTGGCATCGACAGAGGAGCATCATACGCCACGAACTTTAGACTTGGCATTTTCAATGGCACGTATATCCCTGATTTGCACGGAGCAGACTCGTTTCTCATGGAGATGAATGTCAACAGGAGTTCCACCGGACCCGACCTATCAGAGGAACCAGACTCGTACACTATTCTCTACGACGCTTCCGGCTACTTTGTTGCAGATGATATGTCGGAGATGATTCCGCTTGTCACGTTCCCAGAGTCAGGTCTACCGTGCATGCTTGCATACAAGTATGGAACTGGAAATGTGTTCCTTTGCAGTGTACATCCTGAATACGAGGAAGGAGATGGAAGGGACGGAACCGATATCTATGACCTCCTGGACGACCCGGACTCTGAGTGGACTTTAATGCTCAAGATCTGTAAGTGGCTTGTTGAAGACTCTTAGACATGACCGGCTCAATGACCTTCAAATACATGCAGCTGTTTCCCTGCTTGCATATCTTGTTGCTCCGGAGTCAACCTTAGGTATAGGTCGTTGCTCCTTCACACTCGACCTCGCCAACGGTTTCAAGGATTTCGTGTTTGAAGTCGGGAAAAAATCGACCTTAAGTACTTGATTTCGTGTTTCACTTGCGCGCCTCCAACGACATCGATATTCACCCATTCCGAATCGTAGTTCTCTCTCCTAGAACGTTGCGTTGACACGATGTTATTAATGGCTCAGAATGATGACTCTCGCCTGAAACAAGATACCTAGCAGTCTTGGGACCGTCGCAAGTTTCAGTTGGGGTGTTCTGGGACTATGAAGACCATCACTCAAAGACAGTGGGCGGGAATGGGAATTGTCATAATCATTATCACCGTCATGCTTGCTTCTCCAATTCTACTCCCTTCCGGTCCCACAGGTATGGAAGGAGTTCAGGTGGCTCTCTACTTCGATAGAGGCTGTGATGCAACGTGTCGAGAAGCCTTGAAGAGCATGTTCGAGTGGATGCATGCAGATGTTACAGTGGTGAATGAGTCTGACATTCGTGAGGGTGCCTTAGATAACTGTGACATACTGGCTATGCCATCGGGCTGCTGGTGCGACGAACACTGTCAACTTCTGGTGAGTGATTGGGATCTGATACGTGATTTCGTGGGTGATGGCGGATCGTACTTCGGCATCGACAGAGGTGCCTCATATGCCACGAGCTTCAGAATTGGCATCTTCAATGGCTCATACATTCCAGATGTGCTCGGAGCTGATACTTATCTCCTAGAGATGAATGTCAACAGGAGCTCAACAGGACCAGATCTCTCAGATGAACCAGCGTCGTACACTGTCCTATACGATGCCTCCGGCTATTTCATAGCGGCTGGCTCACAAGAGATGATTCCAATCGTTACCTATGCAGATTCCGACCTGCCGTGTATGCTTGTGAGCTGGTATGGTGAGGGGACTATGTTCCTTTCAGCTGCGCATCCTGAGTATGAAGAAGGTGAGGGGCGTGATGGAACGGTAGTCTACGACACCATGACAGATCCGGACTCTGAGTGGCCCCTTATGCTCAAAGTCTGCAAGTGGCTTATCGAAGAGTCCAAGACATGACCAGTGTAGTACAGTCATTCTTCTACAACGAGATGTTGGCCAGCCGGTCCAGACGTTCTGGAACCAACCTCAGGTATAATAGGTCGTTCCTCCTGTAGCGCAGAAATCAGCGAACGTTCGGGAGGTGTCTAAATGCGCGGCAGGTTCGAGTTCGGTGGCAACATCGTATGGCGTCCCTCTCAAGACTATATTGAGAATGCGAATATTACGAGTTTCATGCGCAGACATGGAATCGAGACGCTCGACGAGTTGCACAAACGCTCCGCGGCCGATGTCGCGTGGTTCACCAATGCGGTCTTAGACTACTTGGACATTCGATTCTATCAGCCTTATACCAAGGTGGTTGATCTAGCCGACGGGATTGCTTGGCCCAAATGGTGCGTAGGCGGCAAGATGAACATAGTCCACAACTGTGTGGACAAGTACATCGGAACTGCAAAGGAGTACCAGGTGGCTTTCATCTGGGAGAAGGAGGATGGCGATCACGGTTCCGTTACCTACAAAGAACTCCACTCTATGGTGAACAGAACAGCAAATGCCTTGCGAACCCTCGGTCTGGGAAAGGGGGACGCTATAGGTATCTTCATGCCCATGGTCCCAGAGATAGTGGCTGCCCTGCTGGCAGTTGCAAAGATTGGCGGCATAGCCTTGCCTCTATTCTCGGGGTTCGGGGTCTGGGCAGCTGTCACGCGACTTGCCGATGCTGATGCAAAGGCCATTCTGACGGTCGACGGGTTCTTCCGACGGGGGCGCATTGTCAACATGAAGGGCACTGTTGACGAAGCTGCAAGACAGATCCCATCTCTAGAGCATATGATTGTGCTAGATCGTGCCAATCTTGACATTCAACTTCAGAAGGGACGCGATCATTGGTGGCATGAGATTGTTGAGAATCAGTCAGATGAAGCTGAAACTGAGATTACCGACGCAGAAGACCCCATGATGGTGATATACACCTCTGGTACTACTGGAACTCCCAAGGGGGCTCTTCACACTCATTGTGGGTTCCCTGTCAAGTCTGCTCAAGACATGGCATTCGGTACTGACGTTCGACCTGGCCATGTCATTCACTGGATGACTGACATGGGTTGGATGATGGGGCCATGGCTTGTGTTCGGTGCTCTTCTCTTGGGCTCGACCTTTTTGATATATGACGGAGCCCCAGACCATCCTGAAGCAGACCGTGTATGGAAGATGGTAGAACAGCACAGAATCACCACATTGGGTCTTTCGCCGACGTTCGTCCGAGCAATAGCACCTTTGGGAGCAGAATTGGCTCAGAAGCATGACCTGTCGTCCTTGCGCTACCTCGCGTCCACCGGGGAACCATGGAATCATGAACCGTGGATGTGGCTCTTCGAAGAGGTGGGCGGCACCAGGCTCCCGATAATCAACTACTCTGGAGGTACTGAGGTTTCTGGAGGTATTGTGATGGGTAGTCCCATTCTTCCTCTGAAACCTTGCTCTTTCTCCGGTCTCTGTCCTGGAATAGCAGGTGACGTATTCGATGAGAAGGGGAAGCCAGTCCGCGACCAGGTCGGTGAGCTAGTTATCACTCAACCATGGATCGGCATGACGCGAGGATTCTGGAAGAACCCGGAGAGGTACGAAGACACCTACTGGTCTCGATGGAGGGATGTCTGGGTCCATGGCGATTTTGCGGCCATAGACTCAGATGGACTCTGGTATATCCTTGGAAGGTCTGATGACATAATCAAGGTGGCAGGG
>LRSK01000030.1 GCA_001563325.1 Candidatus Thorarchaeota archaeon SMTZ1-83 | reverse complement strand
CATTATCAGTGGAATAAGAATACTCAAAGGGAGTGCGATGAATAGCAAGGGCATTTGGATGTCCGTTTCTCGAGGGAGTATTCCCAGAAGTACGAACGCAACGAACACAATGGAAACAGCAAGAAGACTGCTCATTACAATCAGTATACCACTCATGAGATAGGCCCACTTGGGTATTCCTTTCATAGAGTCCAATTGATTTCCCTGTCACTTTCACTCTTTGCTCACATATGCTTTTGGCCAGTTCATAGATTACTATGAAGGAGAACAGCATTTGGAGTGTCGAATTAGATGAGCGTGCCACATTAGTTATTCTAGGTTTGGCATTCTCGACTCTCGGCTTGAATAGCATCTAACTCTGGGCCGCATCATTCGATTCCCGTGCTATCGCCGTCTACGAGAGACTTGGATTTAAGACTCAGGGGAAAATACGTGAACTGGCATATCGCAACGGGGAAAGGTTTGACGTGGTCACCATGGACATCTTGAAGTCAGAGTGGCTGGAGAAGCATGGTGTCCTGCCGAAGTGATTACCTGCGCGCCGTATCAGAAATCATCCAGTCGAGTCTGCTCTACTGACATGTAGCTGAGCATCTTATCGAGCTTCTGATTCTGTCGCTTACTGATCATTCCCATTAGATCAAGCATCTGGAGAGCGTTCAGAGGAGCATTGCCGCTGAAATGATTGTTGAAGTAGCCTAATACTATTTCAGACCGACCTATAATATCGTCCAGACGAGGTTTCCACTTCTCAAGCTCCTCTATGGAGTACTTGTAGTTATACCAGGGTCTAGTGCCATGACCATGCCATCTGATGTACGCCAAGTCAGCAGTCACACGCAGGTCTGTGGGGAGCTTAGGTTCGTCAACCACAACGTAGGCCACGCCGTATTCTTCTAGTAGTCTGTAAGTTGAATTGGAGAGCCAACTCTCATCTCGGAACTCGATAGCGAACCGAAAGGATGAGTCCAAACTTGAAAGGAATGTTTCTAGGTCCGCCATCTTAGTTATCTCCCAAGGGGGAAGCTGGATGAGCAAGGCTGCCAGTCGATGCTCTAATGGTTTCATCAGTGAGAAGAACTGGTCGAGGACTTCGCCGCCCTCTCCTTCTAGACTGAGTCGGTGGTCGTGGGTCACCTTTCGAGGTATCTTCGCAGTGAAGAACTTCTCCCCCTTCACATTCGCCAAGTGCTTCACAAACGTCGGCCTAGGTAAGGAGTAGAATGTGGAGTTTATCTCTGCGGTTTCAAAGATTGCTAGGTATTGCTGCAGAAGAGATTTCCTAGACTGATAGAAGACATCAAGCCAGCCAGTCTTGTCAACGTAAGACCAACCGCTTGTGCCAATATGGAGTCCCTTTCTCATCACTCTCTCATACAGTTGGTAGTCCTTAAGGTTTCTATCTTACGGCTCCGACTTCCTTATACTCTGAGCCCATTGCCCATTTCTAGGAACATCTTTAAGACTGGAACCTCCTGCGGTGCGCATCGAGCCGTATAGCGGTGAGAAGCGATGTCTGAGCAAATCGAGTATGTGGAACTCAGGTTCGTTGATATACTGGGCCGTTTGAAGGCGATGACGGTGCCGTGTAATCCTGCAGACACGATTGATGAGGTCAAAAAGGACTCAGCTCTTCTTGACGGCACCAGTCTTGACGGTAGTTCAATCGTTGGCTTGTCAATGGTTGAGGAATCCGATCTCCGACTCGTCCCAGATCCAAGCACTCTAGTCGAGGTACCCTATTCGGCTCAAAGAGTTGCTGCGGCCATGTGTTTTGTGCGAGAGAAAGGTGGCGAAGAGGGCCGGCAGTCATGGTATCCGTTGGACTCCAGAGGTGTGCTGCACGCCGTTTGCGAGAAATTCCTCCCAGGAAACATGCATTTGCGAGTGAAGGTTGAACCCGAGTTTTATTTCATCACAGATGAGGGGGAACCAATCGACAATGCGGGTTATGCGGACACCTACCCACAGAGCCCTGGTGCAGACATCTTGCTTGAGGTAGCTACCGCAATACAGAGCATGGGTATGAAACCGAGAGTTGTACATCATGAGGTCGGCGAGGCTCAGCAGGAGATTGAGATAGACTACGATGACGTACGGAATATGGCGGACTTCATTCCAATCTTCAAGAATCTCACCAGAACAGTGGCACGCGGTCAAGACATTGATGTGACCTTCATGCCAAAGCCCTTTGAGGGTGCAGCCGGAAGCGGACTCCACTGCCATCTTCAACTCTGGGATGGAGATCAGAACCTGTTCGGAAAGGAGGGTGGCGATCTACTATCTGATACCGCACGCTATTTCATCGCCGGGCTTCTTGAGCATGCCCCCGCTATCACTGCAATAGCAAACCCCTCCATTAACTCATACAAGAGAATGGTTCCACACCATGAGGCTCCTGTATACATCACCTGGGGCTTTAGGAACCGTACCGCTCTTGTGAGAGTGCCGCTCTTTCAGGATGCGCAGAAAGCTTCTGCAGAGTTCAGATCACCAGACGCAACGACGAATTCATACCTTCTTTTCTCGGCGATTATTGCAGCTGGAATGGATGGAGTCGAGCGCAAACTGGCGCCCCCAGAAGCCCAGGACCGGGACATATTCAGTCTTACAGATGAGCAACTCGTGAAGAGGGGTATTGTGACCCTTCCAGGGTCCCTCGGCGCGGCCCTTGACAATCTTGAGAGAAATGATGTGATACGTAAGGCGATTGGCTCCGAGATGCTTGAAACGTTCATTAGAGTCAAGCGTGAGGAGTGGAGAGAATATGCCAACGAGGCCGTGACTGACTGGGAGTGGCGGAAATACTACTCGTACTAGCGGCTTCTGAAGTAACTGCTTAGCCTGTCAAACGCTTCATCTACAGCCTCAGGAGTCAAAGGGCCAATTGAGATTCTAATGAAGCCCTCTCCTGCGTCCCCGAAGACGCTCCCTGGCAGCACAAGCATCTTTGTGTTTTGAAGAATATCGAATACCAGAGAACGAGTGTCCGAGCATTCCTTAACTCGAGGGAAGAGATAGAACGTCCCAGCAGTTCGTCTGACTTCAAGCGCATCTATCTCTGCGAGTCGGAGATATGCCAAGTCCCTCAGATGGTCCATTCGTTCAAGCTCTGATTCTATCTCATTCATGCCATGCTTCAGTATCTCTAATGCAAGTATCTGCCCCGGGGTTGGAGCACAGATGGTCAAGGTGTCCTGAACCTTGAGAAACTCATCTACGAAAGAGGGGGAACCTACCACGAAACCTACACGCCAACCACTCATCCCAAATGCCTTCGAGAAGCTTCCAAGCGTCACAACTCGATCTGTTGCGTCGGCCCGAGAACGAGGACTGTAGTGAGATGCACCATCGAAGACCAGTCTCGCGTAGGTTTCATCAGAGATGAGCAGGAGATTCTTGTCAATGCATAGGTCCACAATGGCATCAACGGCCTCTGGACTGTATACTGCGCCGGTTGGATTATTCGGCGACACCAAGTAGATTGCGCAAGTATTGTCATCAACTGCATTCTCCATCTCCTCTGGGCGAGGCTGGAACTCATCATCCACAGGCACTTCCTTCACGTAGCCTCCCGCGAGGCGTGCTCCCATGACTGAGTTGAAATAGTAGGGAGAAGGCATGACCACGTTCTTTCCGTGAGCCATGGCGGTGAACAGAGTTCCAATGAAGGCCTGATTTGCTCCTGCCGTGATAACTACCTCTCGGTGTGGGTCAATCTGCATGTTCCAGTTCTGCCGCAGATAGAGGGCAAGCTCTTCTCGGAGTTCCAGTTGCCCTTGATCAGGAGTATACCTATGGGTGGATGGGTGGAGCAGGCGTCTTCCCAGCGCCTTGAGAGCTTCTGTAGGGGGGATGTGTCCTGGAAGCCCCTGACCGAGATTCAAGAAGTCCGGGGAATCAACATGCCTTTGGGCCGCCTCAATCAGCTTCACGATGGGGGGAGGCATGATTCCCTCTGTTCTAAACCTCATTTCAGAACACCATCAACGGTACGCCTTCAGCTGTTCACATTGCTACTAGTCTGATAAAGGCATATTGGCGTCCCGCACGGGCTGTCCTGGAGTCTTTCAAGGTTGCAGTTTCATGTCAAGCTTAATATTGGAGATAACGCTTCCAACCTCGAGGTTCGCAGGTCATGGATGAAACGTGTGACGCAAAAGTACTAGGTTCTCCCGAAGCTCAGGTTGTACAGACAAAGGAGATTGAAATGGAGCAGCCACTGCTCGTCTGTTGTTTTCCGTCCGCAGGTGTAATCGGCACGATTGCAGCAAACACGCTAATTGAGCAGTTCAACATGGAAGAAGTGGCTCACGTAAGATCCAGATATATGCCATCGGCGGCCATATTCATGGATGGCATTCTACGACACCCATTTCGTATCTATGCGGAACCTGGAAAGAACTTGCTTGTCGTAACAGCTGAACTGCCCGTGGATGACAATGGCCTTTACATGGTTAGCTCAGCTCTATTGGATTGGGCCGCTAGCGTAGGAGTGAAAGAGACAGTGGTCTTGGATGGGATTCCTGTCCAGGGCATACCTCACAATAGAAAGGTGTTGTATGCTGCAGAACGCGAAAAACTGGCCGAATTAGAGAAGGACGGTAGTATGGAGATTCTGCAGAAGGGGATAATAACCGGGATCGCTGGGTCAATCCTCTCAGAAACACTGTGCAGAGCAATGATCGGTTTTGCCCTGCTCACGCCTGCAATTCCAGTGATGCCGGACCCGGAGGGTGCGGTCCAGCTTCTTGAGGCGCTCAACAGATTATACAACGTGGGAGTCAAAGTCGAAGAGCTGAAGGAGAGCGCAGAACAAGTCAGGAGAAAGATGGAAGAAGTGGCGCAACAGGTGGAGGGAATGCGGCGACAGCAACCAAGCATATCCCAACGTGGATATGAGCGGATGTATGCGTGACTAGATTACATAACAATGCTGCGAGAGTCGGAGCATTCAGTCAGTGCAAGTTTCGTACGCTTCCTTGGCACCTTTGGCATTCCGCTCTCCAACTTTTCCAGGCCATTTCTCCTTGATTACTTTCTGAACGGTTGCCAGCTTGATTAGACCAGTTGCCTTCGCGAAAGCACCAAGCATTGTTGTATTAACAACCGGAAGCCCAGCCACGAGAAGACTGTGCTTCAGAGCGATTCCTGTCCCGTCGTATGTGAACACATGGCCCCGGGGTAGATTCAGTTCAGAAGGGCTCTTGGCAATGTTCACTATCACTTTGCCATCCTCCTTGAGACCTTCAGTAACATCAATGAGCTCGACTATTCCCGGGTCAAGCACGGCAACTATGTCGGGCTCATAGATCTGGCTCCGCACATTGATGGGCGAGTGAGATATTCTTGTGAACGCCTTCACTGGCGCTCCACGACGTTCTGCACCGAAGTAGGGGAATGCCTGGACTCCTTCATAGCCATCAATGTAGGCGGCCTTGGCAAGGAGTTCTGCTGAAGTTACTCCACCTTGCCCGCCGCGACCGTGCCACCGTATCTCGATCAGCCTGAACAGCTCCTAATACTCACATGGGCTCGTCCTCTGGCCCACATCGGGAAGATAAAGGACTTTCGTTAAGACTATATGATACTCCAAGCGCCACGAGCAACATTGGTGAGAGTGGTTGGATTCAATGGACGAGCAGATCAAGGCGAATATGGAGAATTGGGATGAACGTGTTGACTTTCACAGAGAAAGTCGGTTCTACGATGTAGAGGGATTCTTGAAGGGAAACCAGACACTTGACCCAATCGAGTTGGAAGAAGTGGGTGACGTATCTGACAGGTCACTCCTTCATTTGATGTGTCATTTTGGATTGGATACACTGTCGTGGGCAAGGCTGGGTGCCGTAGTTACCGGGGTGGATTTCTCCGCAAAAGCGATTGAACTGGCCAAGGACCTGAGCAGGCAAATCAGTATGGACGCTCGCTTCATTGCCTCTGATATATACAAGCTCTCTGAGGTTCTCCACGATGAGTTTGACATAGTATTCACCTCTGGCGGAGTCTTGACTTGGCTGCCGGATCTTGCCAAATGGGCCAAGATTGTGGCACGTTACGTAAAACGAGGCGGCTTCTTCTACATTCGCGAGTTCCATCCTGCGTCCTACGTGTTTGATGATGATGAAGGTGTCGAAGAACTAAGACTAAGATATCCGTACTTTTCCTCCGGACCAATGAGATTTGAGGAAGGGGGCACCTATGCGGACTCATCCTCCAATGTGAAGAGTAGAGTTACCTATGAGTGGAGTCACAGCCTGTCTGAGATCATCAATTCGTTAATAAACGCAGGTCTGAGAGTTGATTTCTTCAACGAGTTTCCATACACAACTTGGCGCGAGCTTCCTTTCATGGTTCAGCGTGAAGACAAGAGATGGGTTCTCCCCTCACACCAAGAAAGCCTCCCCTTGATGTTCTCTCTCAAGGCTAGTAAGCCCTGAAACAGTCCTACGAGAACCGGGCTTTGATAGCCCCAAGAATGCCTTCAGCAGAGTTCGCTGCTTGCTGAAGTCCAACACCAGACCCAGCCGTATCTGTTCCGACTATGTATAGTCCTTCAATCGGGGTTCCGGGTCCAGGTCGATCTAAGTCGGTCTGACCGGGGATAAGCGCTGCTCGTGTAGCGTATGATGTCTGGACATGCTCCATCTCAATATGCTTAAGGACATCTCCGTGGTATTCCTTCAGACCGTTATTCTTCACCGCATTAACCATCTCTTCTGTAGTCCGACCCTCGTGGAGGATTGAAGCAATACCCAGCAGCTCCTTTCCCTCAGGAGCACATGAAGGGTCAAACGAGGAGAGTGATATCATCCAAGTTTCTGGTCTGGGATGAACTATTACCCGTGACTTGCGATCTCCTATTACAACCTCGTCAAGGCCAAGCCAAATCGTTACGCCCTGAGTTACTCTCATCTGGCTCCATCTCTCAAAGAACTGCGTTACCTCGGGGCGTTCAGAAGTCACAATCTTGGGCATTGACCATAGAGGTATGTTGCTTATCACCAAGTTGTGCTCCAGCTCTTTCCCGTTGACTGACAGACCTCGAACTTGTCTTCCCTTCTCAAGAATCTGCTCCACAGTGGCGTTCAAGACATACTCGCCGTTGATAGCGTCGCGGACCCGTTCTACAAGGCTCTGCATTCCGCCGACGGCGATTCCCTCATCATACTCATCAGTCCCGAAGATGAGTCTTCGTACAGACTGAATCTTGTTACTTTCCTTGTCTGTGTCTTTCAGAGTGCGCAGAGCCTCATATGCAGATGCTTCGTCGATTGACACCCCAGCAGCCATATAGATCGCACTCTGCATTACATCAAGCATGACTTGGTTTGTTGCCCCTCTTGACTCCATGAACTGTCGGAATGTCATGTCTTTATACTGTTTCATCTCCTCAAGCTTCATTGTCTTGATCTTGGCCCCAATTCTAGCCAAACCGAACCGGCCACGTATTCCGGTAAGGGGCCACCTGAGGGTTTCGCCAACGCTTGAGGGAATCGTTCCAACCTTGTCGTGAACTCTGAAATGCCAGCCCTCATGCAAAGCAAACTCAGGGGGAGGGTCCAAGTGTGCTTTCAAGAAACGGACGAAGGCACCTCTCTTGACCCGAGTCACAACATGTAGACCTTGATCAACGCGGAAATCGTCAACCCAGTATCCATGCCATACTCCACCAAGCCGGTTCGCCTGGTCCAGAACTAACACTCTCTTGCCCTCCGCGGTTAGAGCAAGAGAAGTCAACAGACCTCCTGCACCACCTCCAGCAACAATGGCGTCATAGTCGGAGGGGTCAACTCGGTCTATGGCTGTTTCACGCATGTTGGACAGCTATGGCATCCTGAAAGCTCGGGGAGGGATCTCTACCAGCCTGGATTGCCTTGATGAACGCGTAACTGAGTGCAGAGAACCTCTCAGTGCCCACTGTCGCCAGAGCATCATACGCTTCTGGTGCAATGTTCTTAGCACGAACTCCAAGAGCATCGAGCAACGCGTTGTTGGCCTGTTCTGCATGTATACGCACAGGCGCCTCATCAATTGTCTGATACTCTATCCATCGTTCACCTGCTTCAAGGGTGACTCCAATGTATCCCTTCTCGAAAAAGAACTCAATCCGCCTCTCATTAGGACGGTCCAGTGAATGCCATATCGAGTCAAGCGTGCTCACAGCCCCGTCCCTGTGAGTTAGAATCAATGATGCATGATCCTCCACTTCTCTCTCCGAGAAGAATCCAACTTTCGCATACACACTAACGATATCACCGAAGAACCACTGTAGGATGTCGATGTCGTGGATGCTGTGCTCGATGAGTGTGCCTCCTCCAGCAATCGAATGGTTCCCTCGCCACTGAGTATAGTAGCCGTGTTCTATCGGAAAATGCTGGTCGACGCGTATATGGGCCAGAACTGGAGTGCCGAAATCACGTGTTTCAATGAGCTGCTTTGAGTATAGAAGGAACGGATCATATCTTAGGACCAGGCCGACCCCGGCTCTTACACCTGCGTCCTTAGTCACAGCAAACATCTCACGCGCTTGTGGGCAACTGTGTGCAAGTGGTTTCTCGCAAAAGACGTCCTTCTTAGCCTTGGCCGCAGTTTTCACTATGTCAGTGTGTTTGCTAGTAGGAGTACATACATAGACAATGTCGACTTTCTCATCATTGATAAGGTCGTTGTAGTCTTCGTAGGTCTGAGCAGCTTCAAAGAGCTCAGCTGTGGTCTTGAGCGCCTCTTCATCTATATCGCAAAGTGCCTGAATTTCCACATCTACGAGCCCTGCATCGCGTAGCGCTGTGATGGCAACAAGATGCATTCGTCCGATATTTCCCGTTCCAATCAAGCCCAAGCCAGTTTTCGCCTTGCTCAACGGGTCTCAACTACCATAGCATGAATGACCTCGTGGATATTTGAGTTTTTGTCCCTATCTCTTGTGATGCCAGATTGGACACGACTATTCTTAATAAGCATCAAGAAATGAAAGACTCAACAGGAGCTATTGCTGTGACGTCCGCAGACAAGTTATTGATGGATGCAAAAGCGGCCCTTGAAGAGGGAAGAAGAGAGGCAGCTGCCAAATCAATCACCTTAGCTGCTAAAGTCTTCGCGTCACAGGATGAGTACGAGAATGCCGCGACACTCTATGAAAGGGCCGGACACATCTATCGCGACCTGTACATGGCATACGAGTCCTATCAGTCATTTGACAACGCAACTCTAATGCTAATCAGACAACCCAGTTCGGACAAGGTACACAGAAAGATTGTCGATCTCAACTCAAAAGCCGGCGACATTGCAGAGCAGACTACTGACTTCAAGCGTGCAGCTGACTTCTACTTTCGGGCTGCAGACTTCTGTGCTGACGAAGAGGAGAAGCGCACCATAACTCTCAAGGCGGCAGATGCCTTGGAGAGTCTTGCAGATATCAGAGAGGAAGAGAATGACCTCGAGAGTGCCGTAAGTCTACTGAAGAAAGTGGGTAGGCTCTACTATGCTTCCGGTGACGATGAGCTTGGTAGCAGAATAAACGACCGCGCGGCAAAGGTCTCGTTGAAATGGGCAGAGAAGGCAAAGAAGGATGGAGAACTCCTCTCGGCAGGCAACGCCTATGCAGAGGCTGCTCAGATTGTGCAGACACAGGGAGAGCTGCCAGAAGCAACGCGGCTTATGATGGAAGCCGGCGACCTGTACGAGGCGGTAGGACTGTTCGAGAAGGCCGGAAACATCTTTGATGCGGCTCAGGAGGCATTCAAGTTCCTGAGACAGACATCTGCACGCAAGAATGCCATGATCAAAGCCGCGGAGGCCTACCTGAAGATGGAGGGCATTCCGGAGGTAGTGGCACCCCTACTTGTGAAGTCTGGGAATCTCTTCATGGAAGCTGGAAGCGACATGAAGGCCAAGTGGGCATTCAAACGCGGAAGTGAACTCTTCGAAGAGCTGGCTGCGAAGGCAAGAGAGAACGAGGAAGTGGACTCAGAGAAGAGCTTCTTGAGATATCAGGCGATGTGCCTCCTGAAATGGGGCCGCAGGGAGGAAGCAGACAGCATCTACAACGAAGTCGTGGATTACTATCTCAAGCAAGCTGAGTCGGAGGTACAAAGCGGACACAAAGAAGCGCAGGCAGTGGCACTGGAGGCCGCTGCAGAAGTACTCGACGAGGCTGGAAAAGCTGAGGAGGCCAGACAGCAATCAGAAACAGCACTCGAGATTTACATTGGCCTTGCCAAGGAGTACGAGGCCTCACAGCAATTTGATGAGAGTTCCAAGCACTATAGCAAGGCAGCTGAGTGTGCGAAGAGCCTGGGAGATGCTGAAACCAGCGAGCAATACCATAGAACAGCCAGTAGGATTGCAGAGAGAGCGGCTGAAGTCTATGAAGAAATGGGGATTCCAGAGATTGCCACAATCTGGTTGAGAACAGCCGGTATCGAAGCACTGAGGACTGGTGACGAAGAATTAGTAGACACTGCTATCGATCTTCTGAATCAATCGGCAAATGGCTTTGACAGAGTAGGGGAATCGGACAACACATTCGAGGACCTGTTTGCTGTCTTTGAGGCCATATTCATGTATCGGCCGGACAGTAGAGAGGATATAGCCAACACGTTGACTCGAATGGACGAAATAGTAAGAAGAACACAGAACTTCAAGATGGATTCATTGATGGCGGTGCTTCATCCTTTGGAGAGGGGGAATCCAACAGCGGCAATACTGGCACTCCAAGAGAGAGAGGAGGAACTACTTGACAAGCGTGAGCGCCTCCTGGAATTGGTAGAGCAGTCCAAACGAGTTCGAGCACCTGAGGACATCAAGGGTACCGGAAGAACTCACTGGCTATACAAGTGAGCTTTGAAATCGGCTGACAGGGTCCGAGTTGCTTTGTTGATTCTTCCTCTCTGGAGGAAAGATGGAAAAGGTGCGACTTCGTCAGATTGGGACATAGTGACACGATCTACTCGGCAGGGTGATTGATTTGGGTTCCTATCACAAGACACTGTCATTCTCCACAAATGGAAACTGCGACATGATTGATGTTACTGGTCAAGTAACTGAAGCTGTGAAAGAGAGTGGGTTGACGACAGGGATTTGCACTGTGTTCTGTCCAGGCTCGACTGCATCTGTGACTACGATTGAATATGAAGGAGGGCTCCTGAAAGACTTCCCGGCCGCGATGGATAGACTTGCCCCACCGGACATCGTATACGAACATCATCTTCGATGGCGAGATGGCAACGGCCACTCACACATTAGGGCATCCATCATCGGTCCAAGTCTAACCATTCCCTTTGTGGGAGGTAGTTTGACGTTGGGGACTTGGCAGCAAATAACCTTCTGTGATTTTGATAATCGACCCAGAAAAAGGAAGTTGGAGATTCTACTTCTGGGAGAATGACCAGAACTACTCAAGGCCGTTCTGAAGTTCCCACTTGAGCTCTTTAGCTCCTTCTGGGTCAGGGATCGTGCCTCGTATGTTGAATGCCAAGTAGTGAATCCGCAGAGCCCTTCGCAGTCGGTGGAGCTGAAATGGGGCCCTCCAATCGGGAGGATTTCTCCTATAATTAAACGAGCCAATCTGCTCGCGGAGGGACTCAATCTCCCGCTTGACCTGTGCTTTGACGTCTTCAATGTCTCGATCAATCGTGAGTGCTGATTCACGTGTCAATTGGAGAAACCTCCTCTAGATCCTCTCTTGGAGTCCATTAAACAAGTAGTATGACCTGAGTAACACTATAGTTCAGCGTACATTTCGCTTGTCGCCAGCTTTTCGCTTCATCTCAGTACCGCAAACAGGACACTCCAAGTGTACGGCTACAAAATCCTCCTCATGACCGCATGCTGGGCATCTCAGTCTCCACCGTACTAGATGCTTCATTCGTTCTCGAGGGTCCTTGATACCAATGCCTAGTACGGACGCTGTATTGAGGACAGATAGATCCGAAGAAACAATGGTCACCTTCCTACTCCGCTCTTTCTCTTGAAGAGCAAGCGCGACCAACTCGACATCGATTGTCGACAGGACTCCCAAATCACCGGTATGCTCTGCAGCCTTCTTGACTGCCTTGACATGTTTGGGACCGGGGGTCTCAATCCTTAGGCGGCCTATGGATATGAGGTGTTGTGCTCGTTCCTGACTCGGTCGATTGACTAACTCATTCAGCACAGAAGAAGTCGTAAGAAGTGAGCCATCAGGATTCTGAAGTGTCCACTGTGAGAATAGAGCAGCGGCATC
>LRSK01000029.1 GCA_001563325.1 Candidatus Thorarchaeota archaeon SMTZ1-83 | reverse complement strand
CGAACTTGCATTTTCCGGCGTGCAGCTCCGGAAAACCTGTAGGACCTTAAAAGGAAGGCCAGATACAGTCGGTTGTGACGACCTACGAAGAAAACCTGCCCAGCCCAGAATGCCTTCTATGGCTGCTAGAAGTCATTTTGTTGCGCAATAAGTCTTTTATTCTAGGTCTGCTCAACTGCCAAAGACCTTCGCTGTCTGAAGGGAGTGTTGATTAGATGCCGGGAGAGGACCAGACGCCACACGCTGTTCTTTACTTGTTTACCCAGGATGGCTGTGTGAACTGTCCTGCTGCGAAGGCTGTTGTCGATGAGGCCCTGATGGGGACCGGGGTCACCGTCGAGACTATTGACCTTCAGAGTATGGATGAGGATTTGGACTTTAGACTTCTTGAGAGTCAGATCTTCATAGCTTCAACTCCCAGTATTGTCGTTGAGAACGGTGATTCTCTAGAGCTGCTCTACAGCGGAGTAGTTCCTACGATTGAACAAGTGCGCAAGTCGCTGGGAGTGAATTGATTAATGACGGATGTCCATAGTACAGCTGTAACACTCGAGGAGCTGAAGTTGAGAGAGACGAAGCTACCGAAGGTTCGTACCACTAGTAGTACTCTCGAACCTTTCGATGTAGAACGGATTACCACTAGCCTTGTCAATGAGGCTCTGCTCTCACAGTCGTGAGATGTGCAACAGTGTTCTCGCAGAACTGGGCTTCGAGAAGGAGCGCATCCTCTACACCCGTGTCGGTGTGCCTATGTACGACCTGAATCAGCTTATTCACGATCCCGGTCATCACACAAACAACGCAAACCTCATGCGTAACCCCGAGACCATCGCCAAGCTCGTTCACGACCAAGTGATGGAGCAGCACACGTACCTTACGATTCCTACTCACCTCGCTGACGCTCACATGCGCGGTGACATCTACATCAAAGACAGGGAGTATTTCTCAACCCGTGACTACTGTGCAACCTGGGACCTCCGTCAGGTGCTTGCTCTCGGCATCGCCCCTGATGGACTCGGCGGCATGCACTCGTCCTCAGCTGGACCTGCCCAACACCTTAACGTTGCAGTCAATCACTCAGCAATCTGGCTAGCAGCGGCCCAGAGCTCCTTCGCCGGTGGACAAGGATTCTTCTTCTACAACACTTTCATAGCCCCCTTCTTGGTGGGGAAGTCCTACAGGAAGATCAAGCAAGCCGCTCAGCAGCTAATATTCACGTTGACTCAACAGTACGTCGCACGGGGCGGCCAGGTCATATTCTCAAGCGTCGACCTCACGCCCGGCATTCCGAAGATTATGAGGGATGTGACGGCCACACTCCCCGGCGGCAGGACCGATGGGTCAGTCTACGGCGACTTCGAGGAAGAGGCACAGAAGTTCTTCAACGCCTTCATGGAGGTCATGATAAGGGGCGACATCAAGGGCAAGGGATTCAACTTTCCCAAGCCGAACGTTGTCCTTCGTGAGGAGTTCATGAAACCAGAGTACGACGAGTCATGGAGGCTGGTCGCCGAGCTCACGGCCAAGTTCGGTTCACCCTACTTTGAGAACTACCTCAACTGGAGGTCCGAGATTGAGGCAGGGTGCAGCAGCTGTTGCTCGCACTTGTGGACCGCTAGCAGCGACGAGGAACTAGAGGAGTTCTTGAGTGGGAACATGGTGTTTGGGGCATCCCAGATGGTCACTCCCAACTTCGGTCGGGCCGCCTGGGTGGGACGCAGCGACGAGGACCACTTCTTCGCAAAACTCGACGAGTACATTGACCTGTCCAAGGAGGTCGTTCTGGAGAAGAAGGCCACAATGGAACGGTTGATTGCGAGCGGGAGTGTGCCATTCTACACGCAACCCAAGCCTAATGGTGATTCACTGATTGACATGGACAAAAGGCAATACTTGCTTGGAACTGTGGGCTTCAACGAAATGACGGAACAAGTCACAGGTCACCCACTCCATGAACGTGAGGGCACAAAGTTCGGCATCAAGGTGTTAAAGCACCTGAAGAAGAAGTCGGTGGAGTTCGAGAAGGAAACCGGCATGCAATTCGGAGTGACAAGGACGCCAGCTGAAAGCGCCGCCGGAAGATTGGCGAAGAAAGACTACAAGGCTTATCCGGGAATCCGCAAGTATCTGAAAGGCAACCATCCAAACGTCTACTATACGAACAGTACGACTCTGTACGTAGGGGCGGACCTACCTCTGAGTGAGCGAATCAAGAAAGAAGGGATGTTTCACCCGTATATGGACGGAGGAGCTCTGACACACATCTATCTCGGTGAAGCCAATCCTGAGCCCGATGCTTTGTGGGAGCTCACAAAGAAGATTGCCACGTCAACTCTCAATTCATACTTCGCATACACCAAAGACACCATTCTTTGCCCTGTCTGCAACCACATAGCTGGAATAGACTGGAGGATTACGAAGTTCGATTCCATTGACGAGCTTTCGAAGATTCCGTGCCCAAGATGTGGCTACGTTGGCGTCGAGATCTACTCTCGAATTACCGGGTATCTACAGGGAGTCAACTCGTCCTGGAACAATGCGAAGAGGCAGGAGTTTCTGGACAGACACAGATACAGACTTTAGCCGAAGTCATCCAAAGCAGACTTTCTACACTTGGGACTTCTGAGCCCCTAGGCGATATCTGGAAAGACTTAAGTCCCGCATACGGAACCTATGGGTTTCGCACATTAGATATCTGAAGAAGACTTTGATATCTTGGTCTAACAGTCCCTTCGGGCTAGCGCTTTCTTTGAGTACTTTGTTCTCTTTACGGATTGCAGGCATGGAGAAGAGAGAGGAGCGATTCAATATGAGGGAGAGTCCCGCTAGGTCGAAACGGGTGTCTTTTGGGATGGCTATTTCGTTCCTCATACTCTTCTACTGGACTTCCGTTGCTTTCATTCCGTTCGTTTCAGCGAACAGCACTTGGGTCATTCTGGACGAGACGGTAGTAATCGAGGATACAACCCGCATCCATGCAGGGAACATCATCCTTTGTGGAAATAGCAGGTTGTTCTTGCGAAATGCCACTCTAGAACTCGAACAAGTGACATATTGTCAGTTCTATGTCAAAATTGAAGACTCTTGCCAGCTTGTAACAGATAAGGGGTCTCTGGAGTCAAAGCATGCCTTCAAGATCTTCGCCCAAGAATCCGCAAAGATCAATGCGACAAACACCATGGCACGCCGTAGTCACATAGAACTCTCGGGCGAAGCGAAACTCAGTGGAAACTCTACTCGCTTCAATAGCCTACTCGCCACGGAATCAAGCGAGATTGACCTTGAGAACTGCCATCTGGAGGAGATTAGAGCCAGGGACGCTTCTGACCTGATTGTCAGAAACTGCAGTGTAGCTGTTATGGAGTACGAAGAGGATGCCAGAGTTGTGGTTGACTCTTCATCAATTAGCTTCACTGTCTGTGATGGCCATCAGCAGGCAAACTTCACCGCTTCTGTTCTTGGAAGCATTCGATGTTGGAAGTCTGCAGATGTACATGTTAGTGGGTGTACTATTGGTGATTTTCGGTACTCGGATTTCGTGACAGCCACTATAGTGAAATCGAATCTGGACCACTTTGAGGCAAATGGAAGATTGCCATTACTTCTGACCAACCTCACAATAAACGCGGCATCACTACAAGGATACGCAAACGTCAACATGGACAATTGTATAGTCAGTACCTTGACTGCTCGGGACAACAGTGTGCTGAACTTCAGTATGAGCTCGAGCAATCTAATCTACATAGAGTGGTCAGCAACGGCCCAGATTCAGGGCACTCAGGCAAGTCCCTGCGAGATAACAGAATACTACGCCTATCATGACGCCAAATCGAATATCTCTTGGGCGCAGTTTGATTATATTGAACTCGGCACAAACACTAGAACGTACTTGAGTGATTCTGAAGCTGGCTACCTACACAACTGGTGTTACGAAACCAATAGACTTGAAGTCTTCCGCTCGAATTTCACTGATCTTCGGGTAAGTGGCGCAACCAATGTGACCTTGGCCAACTCAACCATCAAGAGATATGGCAATATGGGAGATGTGAACCTGACTGCCTCTCACTGCGAAATATACTCGCTCAACCTCTATTCTTCGAGTAGAGGCAGATTCCACAATTGTACGATAGATGCGTTGGCTCCCTGGGGGCAGGCGCAGATAATCCTTGATAAGTCAGAAGCCGGAATCATGATAAATGATGAAGATGGACAGTTGCAAGCCCTAGACTCACTACCGGTAGGTCAAATAGACCACTGGCAATCCAATGAATCCGGCTCAATCAAGACTTTCCAATGGAATCTCACCGTCGACCAATCAGAAATCACGCTTTGGAATGTACACGTCCATCAGGATGTTGAATGCAACATAAGTAACTGTGCGCTTGCATGGGTGCCCTGCTATGGTTCATCCAGGGCCACGTTTGTGAACGTCACTGTGGGTGATCTCAGTGTTGGAGAGAATGCAGATGTGATTGTCGAGAATGGTGTTCTGACCATTCTGCAGACTCACGGAAATGGCCTAGTGGAATTGACGAACTCCAGTCTTGATCGTTTACAGACTGAAGGCACATCACAGATTCTCATTAGGTCAAACCTCAGTGGTCCTAGCTGGTACTGGATTCGCCATGAGTCACGAGTTGTCAGGGAACTTGAAACACTCGTCGTCAATCACCTGGGCACGCCAATCTCGGATGCACTCGTGGAGATCTTCAGGTCCGATCAAACACTGATACATCAAGTCTACACAGATAGTAGTGGCAAGTGTTCCTTCAATCTCACATTCACATCATCTTCTTCGCTCACCGAGGTTTTCACTTGCAGAGCTACGGCAGAAGGAAGCAACAACAGTCTACAATTCGACATCCATGCATCTCCACCACTTGCCATTATCCTTGATTTGTCCGAGTCCTCAGCATTCTTGAATGATGCAGGTACGCAGTCAACGAGCGTTGGTCCAAGTCTTAGGGATCAGTTTTCTGAAGATTCTGTAATGGACGTATGTCGGCGTGTTCTGGTGGAACCATCGTTCCGAAGCTGTCTGTTGCTTATGTCCGGAATCTTCGTAGTAATAGTTCTTGAGCACCGCTCTCGCAACGTAAGGGCAAGGAAACAGCCATTCATCCACGTGGGCAAGACCCATTCTGTTCTTTCTACCTTTGTTAGTTTCAAGCCAAGGAGGTTCACAAGTTGAAACGATATATTCTCCTGTCAGTTGTCATTGTCACAGTACTCTCCCTTCCTCTCTTTGTTGCTACTAGCCACCACACATCGGCGAACTCATCGTATGAGGCGCTTTTGCAGAATCATGAGGATCCTTCTCCAGAATCGGACTCGTCAATTGCTGGTGGTGTGACACCGTCTATCCTCAGTGGTCAGGAAACTGTGTTTTACGGAATGGCTGACAATGAAACCGTCCGCAATATTGTCGGATACGCTGACTATATTCACGTGTCTCATCCATATTACAATGATGGAAATGATGTAAAAGACAACGTGCGGTACCTTGCTGATCACGGAGTGAAAGTCATTCTACAAATGGGATGGTGGGATGTCTGGCCCTTTATTGGCAATATCAACGGCTGGGAAGATATGCACAAGGAAGACGTTCTCTATGGTATGAACGCCACAGAAACCGTCAAGTATCGTACTCGTGCCATGCTGAACAACATCGCTCCGGAATACGTTTGGGGAATAGTCATCAGTGAAGAAGAACCGGGTGAGTCTGACTTTCCTTGGCCCTTTGTAGCTTGGTATCTCAATCTATTCCATGATTGGTTACATGAAGAATTTCCAGGAATCAAGGTCTTTCAATTCCCCTCACCGCACACCTTTGTCCTAAGTCCAGATTATCATGTGAAAGCAGATGGTATCTTCTTTGATTGTTATGCACAGGAACTGGATTATACGCAGACCATAGCCGCTGAGTTGAAGACGGGTTATCCGAATGTTCCCCTGTTCTTCTATATCAGTGCCGCTGAGCATATCGGAGGATGGGCTACATGCCATTCCTCAACATACACGAAGACTGTAGTTCGAGCAATCAGCCCTTATGTTGATGCGATAGGATTCTGGGTCACTACTGACCAGTCGGATGAAGGATGGGAAGTAGAGCATTCTGGCTACAAGCTGGCGCTAAAGCTATGTAATGAGATTCACTTGATGGATACTAACACCCTTTGGGGAAGTACAGAGTGGTTCTATTGTGATTTTGGTAATGATTCAATGACTGACCATCTTGACCACTGGTATACCAGTCACTTCCATTCTGAATCTCCTGATCCGGCTCTCTCCATTTCTTATGCTGATGAGTGGCAGATCGGTGACACTGCGATCAATCTGACCAGTGTCGAAGCCGGAGAACACTCCTTCTGGTATCAACCTCTCAACCATGACTATTTCTTTGCAGATGGTCCTGGAACTGGACCATATGGACCTTTCAATATGACAGGAGCATCGCGAATCACCTATTGGGTGAAGGGCATTGGATGGGAAGACCATCCCACAGCTCGAGCCTATATCTCCATTGAGAAGAACAATGCAGGACTCGGAAAGCTCGGCAACATGACGCTACCCGAGTTCACTACGTTGTTAGGTGATGGACAATGGCATAGAGTCGACTTGGATTTGCCATTGGATCCATCAATGTACTATGATTGGAATGGCTACGGAGGCCAAGTTAGGGTCATCGTTGATTACCAAGGTAGCGCAGTCAGCAACGCGACCTCAATCTTGCTTGATGGATGGGAAGTGCAGAGTTTCGACACTGGAAGAGTCTACGGCATATCAACCTCCTCTGACTACACTAATGCAACAGATGGCATTCTTCATGTAGTGGGAGATGCCTACTTCGAAACTCACTTCCCTCAAACCGACGCATGGTACTACCAGTATTCAGGTTCTGGCACAATCAAGATGCTCATAAACGGCTCTTGGACTGATCCACCAGACGAAGGTGCGTTGTGTCGGTGGAATGTTTCAGCCATCCGTCTTGCAAGTGGGACTTTCGATTGGATTAGGGTGAATGTCATCCCGCCAATCGTGGATATTGTGTCCCCCTTGGAAGATGCGCTTTTGAATCAAATAGTAGATGTGCAGGTTTCCGCAATAGATGAGTCCGGTATTCAACGAGTCGACTTTTCCGTTGATGATGCTTTGCAGTACAGTGATTACGCAGCTCCGTATAGTTGGTCTTGGGACACTACGGGAATTGCAGATGGAGTACACGAACTGAAAGCAACAGCCTACGGGAATAATGGGACTACAAACTATCATGACATCGAGGTCATCATCGACAACACAAAGCCAACTGTCGACATCCTAGCTCCATCTGACAATAGTCTTCACAATGGAACTTTAGCTGTTAGCGCTGATGCCGACGATGCATCTGGCATAGAGGGAGTTGAGTTCTATGTTGATGGAGCCCTATTGGCAACTGATTCGACAGCGCCTTACAGTTTCAGCTGGAACACTCTTCAAGGCTCAGACGGCACGCGAAATCTCACCTGCCGAGCGGCTGATAGCGCTGGAAACTGGAAGAGCGCCTACCATAGCATCATTATAGACAATACTGCACCTACGATTGCAGTCCATAGTCTAGTGATAGGTAGTGACCAGACCCGAGTTGCTGTGAATGTTAGCGATGCTTCAAGCATCACCGGAGTCGAATTCTATGTGGAGGGAAGTCTTGAGTTCACTGATAGTACATATCCCTATGAGTGGCTGTGGATTACCTCCGATTGGACTGATGGCGAATATCATCTCCAGATAGTCGCCTACGACAGCCTTGGCCATCAGGGATTCGCTCAGACCGGCATAGTACTGGATCAAACAGCACCAACACTTTCCGTGAGTACCGTGCCTTCCGGTCTAATAGTCGCTGACGTGGTCGAGGTCACCGCGTCAGCCACTGATTCGTCAGGCATTGGGGCTGTCGAATTCTACGTCGATGGAATGCTACAGTTTTCGGATTCGACTAGCCCATTCGAATGGAGTTGGGATACACGTCTTTTCTCGAATGGGAACCATACGCTTCTCGTCCTGGCATCCGATGAGTTTGGCAACACAAAGTATGTAGCCTCTGATATCGCGGTTGACAATGCTCCACCGGTGATTGTGGTTAATAGTCCACTAAACGAAACTTCGCTAGAGGGGCCCTGTACGATAGCAGTTCAAGCCACCGCTCTAGACACAGCAGGAATTGACACCATAGTCCTAAGCTACTCCACCGGTTCCACATGGACCAATGTCACTATGGTTCCCAACGGAATCAGATATGAGGCATCAACAGAAGAACTTCAGCCCGGTATCTCAGTCAACGTGCGCATATACGCAAACGATACTCTCGGCAACTCTAAGTGGTCTGCAATCTGGAGGTACCATGTAATTGATACAACTCCGCCTTCCCTGTCCGTACTTCTTACACCAGACAATGCAATTGTCCGAGGTATGATTCTCATCGGCGCAACGGCCGCGGACATTTCGGGAATATCAATGGTTATTGTCTACGTTGATGGCTCACAGAAAGCCCTCCTAGATTCGGAGCCGTACGAGTATGTATGGGATACAAGCACTGTTTCCGACGGTCTTCATACGGTGAGTGTATGGACAAACGACACATGGAACAACACCAACTTTGATCAGGTTTCCATTGAAACAGAC
>LRSK01000028.1 GCA_001563325.1 Candidatus Thorarchaeota archaeon SMTZ1-83 | reverse complement strand
AAGACTCGGTCAGATGGCTCGAAGCGCTCGTACATTCTCTTGACCTCGTATCACGCAATGCGGTGCAAAGGAACAGGTTCTCATAAGCTAGTCGGTATTGATTCATCCGAGAGAGAGTAATAAGCAGCCGGCGAAGCAGCCTTCTCAGAATGTTTGAACACGCATTGGTCCGGCGTCCTCCTAGGACTTTCAGCAATTGCATTTCATCGCACCCTGAACGCCACTCGCTAGACCTTCGTTTCGCAAGAAGACAGCACTCAGCCTACTGCAACGTTCTGTCAGAGCTCGGAATTGAGGTGATTATTCTCCCAAAAGACGAGGCACATCCGGACTCCTGTTTCGTTGAAGACACTGCGGTGGTCAGAGGTGGTAGAGCGTTCATCACACGATTGGCAAAGGAGAGCCGACGCGGAGAAGAAGAGGATGTTCTGGAAACGCTCAAGCAGTACAAGAGTGTAAAGACAGCAACTCAGCCGGCGACTATTGAGGGAGGAGACGTCATACATCTCCGAGATCGGTTGATCAGTGGAATAACCAAGCGCACAAACAGAGATGGCGTCAGTCAAATGACAGCCTGGCTCGATGTGGAATCAGACATTTTGGAAGACAAATCAATCATCCACCTCAAGAGTCATGTGACCTACATTGGAAGGGAAGTGATTCTTGTCACAGAATCTTTCTCAGACCACGAAGTACTCCAAGACTTCGTCAAGGTGGTGGTTCCATTTGAGGAGCGCTATGCGGCTAATGCCCTAGCCATTGGTGAGACCGTGCTCATCTCTGAAGGACACCCACAGACTCAGGAGATGGTTTCCGAACTGGGATTTGATGTCAGGCCTTTGAGAATGAGTGAGTTTGAAAAATGTGAAGGAGCTCTGACCTGTCTCTCTGTTCTATTCTAACCGATGCTCAGTTCGTCGACATCTCAGCGGCGAGAGGTTCGCTAATCTGGTACTCGGAGCCCTCCA
The DNA here is from genome assembly GCA_001563325.1 of Candidatus Thorarchaeota archaeon SMTZ1-83. The sequence goes on along the minus strand of LRSK01000028.1, from coordinate 17,010 downwards.
ACAGACCGTTCCACTTGATCTCGGAGGGATAGTTGAAGTCCATCAGCTCCCTGCATCTGCCAATCCATCTCCAACAAGGAGTTTCATCTACCTTCTCAAGCCTGTATAGATTCGCCCTTGTTGCATTGTATCGAACTTCAAGCAAAGTGCCCTGGGGGAGACCATCTATGTCTGCTACGTCAAGAAGCTCCCTGCGGGTCTGACTAGACTTTCCCTTCTGAGAGATGTAGTATCGAGTGTCATCTCCGCTTACGGGGTCCCTCACGAGGATGGCAACATGAGGCCTTGCTATAGGATCCCACCAACGGGGAAAGGCCGGTCTTCTAATCAGAACGTAGTCGTTCGCAATCCCGATTTGAGGGGGCACTGAGTCCATAGTTTCGCTCTCCGAGTAGGCAGTAGTTGAATCCGCATATAAGGAAGGATTGCATTATGCAGCACGCTGTAGCCTACACTGGTAGCAACCTTGAGCCATTTCAAAGCGTGTATCACTCGTGATGCTGCAACAACCGAAACACAATAGTCAGAAGTAAGACGTCGAAATCCTGACGCTTAACAAACGGTCAAGAGGAGAGCTTCCCCAGACTGCCGCGATGTTCTCAGTTCGTTTGAGTCAGGTCTTCTCCTCCTCTGACTCCGTAAGGACCAGAGGACGACCCTCAAAGATTGCACGGACCAACTTCTCTCTTGCACCTTGAAGAAGCCGCCAGACGGTTCCTCTTGAGAAACCCATCATATCCCCAGCCTCCTCTTGATACATGCCCTCCAGATCAACGAGTCTCAGCACCTCAATCTCAGCAAGATCCAAGTAGACTGGGACATCCGCCACAAGAGGTTCGGGGTTCATTGCATTCGCCTTTGGTCGCGCGCCAATTCTAGGTTGGATTGGAAAACGACCACGGCCGCCTCTTCGTCTTCTCTGCATGTTGTTTCACCCTCAAGTCAGCACAGGAGCTGGTGACTCTGACTGACACCTGCATCAGCCACTATCCTTATATTCGTTCTTATGCACATAAATCATGTTGTGCGTATGCACAAAAATTGACTATAGAGGTGAACAACACTGTCATATGGATATGGTCGCGGAGGCGGCAGAGGTCGTGGACTGTGGCCGGGAAATGGACCGTTTCGGAACCTTCCGCCCTGGCAGAGGCCAGGGTGGCTTTATGGCCCCGGTTCTTGCTGGACTCTCGGCTATTGGAGAGGTGTAGACTTACCACCTGTCACTGGACAGCAGACTATACCGCCATTTGTAGGGCCGCAAGTACCTCTCACTGACAATCGTCAAGTCTTGGAGAATCAGAGAGCCATCCTTGAGAGTCAGCTGAAGGCACTGCAGGAAACACTCGAGAGAATCGAGAAGAAACTCAGTCAGCTTGAAGAGTAGATAGGAAGTTGGGGGCCACTAGCTCCCCACGCCTACCTTCAGTCAGACACAGCTGTGGTCACTCTGCTCCACATCTCTCTCAGACTTGCCGTCAACTCGTGATCTGGGACGAACTCGGGGAGCGTCTTGGCGGCCACCATTGATTTTGTAGTCACAGAATCAAATGGTATTCTTCCCAGTAGTTCCACGTCATTCTCTTCACAATACTGCTCAATCAGTTCGGTGTTCTCCACATTCAAGTCAAACTTGTTGATTATCACCATGGTCTTGACTCGGAACCGATGTAGTAGTTCGAGGACTCTCTTCATATCATGAAATCCAGACATTGTAGGCTCTGTCACTACTACTCCAAGTTGGATACCAGTGACTGTTGCAATCACAGGACAGCCGATGCCTGGAGAACCATCGATGAGAATGAGGTCCTTGCCATTGGCACCTGCCATCTTCTGACTCTGCTTGCGGACCTCAGTCACAAGCTTTCCTGAATTGCCCTCCCCAGGCAGCAGGCGCGCATGCGACATTGGGCCGAAGCGGGTTTCAGACTCGTATAGGTATCCTGAGACACGGTCAATCATCTCTATCGCCTTCTCAGGACAGACGAATGCGCACACTCCGCACCCTTCACACATTATCTGGTCGATCTCTGGTGGCCGTGCTGCATCAAAACGGCACTTCTCTGCACATAGACCACACTCTGTACATCTATCTTGATCAATGGATGCAATCTTGGTGCCCTGGAAATTCAGAGTTTTCTGCGTCTTAGGCTGCAGCAGAATGTGTAGGTCAGGAGCGTCTACGTCACAGTCGGAAATCACAAGGTTGCCAGATATTGCAGCGAAAGCGGCAGATATTGTGGTCTTGCCGGTACCGCCCTTTCCACTTATGACCGCTACCTCACTAATCATTCTTCACAACTTCCCTTATGTCTTCGAAAAGGCGTCTGAATCCAGCTCTCCATTCTGGCATCTCCTTGACAAAGGGCACTCCTATGGAGTACAGCTCTGCAATCTTCCGGGAGAATGGAATCTCGAGTAGTATTGGAATCGCCCACTTCTTACAGTACTCTCTAACCTTGTCGTCCCCGATTCCGGCTCTGTTTATGACCACTCCACATGGAATCCCCAACTCCTTTACAACGTCCACAGTGATGGCCAGGTCATTAAGACCAAAGGGAGTGGGCTCGGTCACCAACACAAGAAAATCGCTCTCCTGCATCGTTTCTATCACCGGACAGGCAGTACCCGGTGGTGCATCAAGGATATTGATACCGTTCTCATCAATCTCCTGTTTTACAGCCTTGATAAGATGGGTGGCAATTGGCTCACCAACATTCAGCTCACCGTAGACAAGGCGAATCCCATCTACATTTGACTTGTGAATCAGACCAACGTCCCGCGTGGTCTCAGTGATCGCTCCCTCGGGACAGACCATCGAGCAACCACCGCATGAGTGACACATCTCCTCATAGACAAGAACGGTCTTTCCGACGAATATTGCATTGAACTCACAGAAGTCTGCACATGCGTTGCAGAGTGTACATTTCCCAAGGTCTACAGAGGGTGTAGGTACAGATACAGGACTGACTGTTGTTGTTTCAGGATGTATGAGAGTATGGACATTAGGCTCCTCGACGTCACAGTCGAGGATACTAGTTCCTCCTATTGACAATGCCATGTTGACTGCAACAGTAGTCTTTCCAGTGCCGCCCTTTCCAGACGCAACTGTGATTATCAATAGAAGTCCCTGCCCGAGAATCTTAGTCTGCTACTTATGATGTGCGTCGGAACAACCTTCTGTTAGCTCTTCCAGCTCATTTCGTGTGTATGCGGCCACTAGTTCATCAACAACGCTGCTATTTGCCCTGAGAACTGCGACGTCCTGCCTCTCGAAGCTCATGAGGCCTCGAGGTCCCATTCCGTGCACTATGATTACACTGGGTTGCAGGCGCATCACGTTGTCGTGCGCGTGGCCTCTGCCGCCAGAGTGTTCTCCGATGTTAGGATGAACCGTCTTCTCTACCACCGCACCAGTTTCATCAATGTCAACGGCTGCAAAATACGGGGCTCGCCCGAAATGACTTGCAATGTAGAGCCCATTTGAATCATCAGTCGGGATCAGTATTCTTCGTTTCATTTCAGTATCCTCCTCTACGGCCGCCCCAACCTCTACCACCGCCACCTCGACCACCGCCTCGACCGCCGCCTCGGCCCAAGCCGGCTCCCAGTCCCACATGTGAAGGGCCCGGCGTCGACACTGAGCCAAGTGAGTCACTCTTGTACAATTCAATGGCATCTCTTATGGTCCCCTGAGTCGTACTTAGGATTGCAACTCCAGCATTCTGCAATGCGGCGTAAGCGTTTGGTCCCACACTGCCGGTTATCACAGCATTGACCCCTTCAGAGGCGACTATCTGAGCGGCTTGGATTCCTGCCCCACCGGTTGCCCCAGCAGCGCCATTTGGAACTGCGCTGAACTGCATTGATTCTGGGTCAACAATGATGAAGTAGGCACATCGGCCAAAGCGAGGATCGACAGCTGCATCCAGGCTATCGCCTTGAGAAGTCACACATATCTTTGTCATGCATTCACTTCCAATGAGTATTTATTTCCATCAATATTATGAATCCTGATTCATAAAAGTATCACGGTCTGACCAAAACCTGAACAGTTTAATCCGGAGTGCGCATAATCCTGTTGGTCAGGTGAAGTCTAAGATGGGATTCAGCGTGGGCATAGTAGGAAAGCCGTCATGCGGTAAGACCTCGTTCACTAATGCGGCCTGTATGACGGACTTCAAGGTAGGAAGCTATCCGTTCACAACGATTGAGGCCAATGTGGGAGTGACTCATGTGAGAACTCCTTGCGCGTGCAAAGACTTTGACGTAGAGGACAATCCGCAGAACTCACTCTGTGTGAATCGCGTGAGGCTGATACCTATCAAACTGATTGATGTCGCAGGCCTTGTGCCTGGGGCACATGAAGGACGAGGAATGGGTAACAAGTTCCTAGACGACTTAAGACAGGCTGATGTGCTGATTCATATTGTAGATGCCAGTGGTGCCTTGGATGCGGAGGGTCAGGAAGTCTCTGCGGGAGCCTACGATCCAATAGAAGATGTGAAGTTCCTCGAAGACGAGATTACCCAGTGGTTACTTGGGATAATCCAAAAGGATTGGAGAAGACTGACAGGAAGGATAAGAGCCGAAGGCGTCAAGCTCGATGAGATACTCCTTGAGAAGCTCTCTGGGTTGAAGATTCAGAGGAAACACATACTGAGGGCCATCCGCGACTCCGGGTTGAAGGCTGAATCCGCGGACCAGTGGAGTGATGATGAGATCAAGGGATTTGCTTCTCTCATTTGGCATACTGCTAAGCCCATCATAATTGCCGCCAATAAGATAGACAGACCTAGTGCGGAGGAGAACTTCAAGAGATTGCAGGAAACATTTCCGGACCACTTGATAGTGGCTGTTAGTGCTCTCGCAGAGAAGGTGCTGAAGGACCTTGAGAGTAAGGGAGTCGTCAGTTACATCCCGGGGGATGATGACTTTGAAGTGCTCAAGCCGGACGCTCTGAGTGCAGGTGAGTTGGCACAACTTGACAAACTACGATCTGAGATACTCAAGAAGTTTGGAGGTACTGGGATACAGAACATCCTGAACAAGGCGGTTTTCGATTTTCTAAAGATGATTGCAGTCTATCCAGTTCATGACGTGGGCTCGTTGTCAGATGGTGATGGCAATGTGCTTCCTGATGTGTTCTTGGTACCTGAAGGCACCACGGCAAAGGAGTTCGCAGGGCATATCCACACAGACCTGATGGAGTCCTTTATTCATGCAATTGATGCCCGCACAAACATGAGAATCGGCGACAAACATGTTCTCAAGGACTGTGATGTCACAAGACCTGTAGTCCTCTTCAGGGAATATAAGGTCGTAGAGGAAGGACCTCGGGCATGACAGATTCTAACTCATTCTTCACGGTTCGAGGTCGGCACGTGGCATCACAACGAGTAGGTAAATTCTGAGCAGCGGATGTCCCAAGAAGATATGGAATCACAGGTGGTGACAGACCAAATGGAGATATTCCTAACTCTTGATGATGCCAAATCACATGGGAGAGGGCTTGCTCGATTCGGCAAAGCTCCCACGATCTATGAACTTGGAACAGGCGAGTATGCCACAGTGATGAAGGGGAAATGGCCGCCTCCAAACTCGTGGCCCATACTAAAATGGTCAGGGGCATCCGATGGATGGATACCTATACTAGCACGCCTTGACACTCTGAATAGAGCTCAAGAGGCCTGTGGACTGTTCAACCTACTCGGCCATGATCCAATCATTGTCGAGTTTCCTGGAATTACCTTTGATGTCTTCCTCAAGGAGAAACACATTCCAGGCGGCGCATGGATTGTGTTAGAGTCACATGGCGAAGATTCATTGCGACAGATTCAGACACCAAGGTCCTACGATGAGGAGGAGTCGGAGAGTATCAATCTCAAGCAGAATGCAGTATGAGGTAGTGACTAGCCCAACTGCTCTCCAAGGGACCAATACTGTCCAGTCAGGGAGAGATAGGTAAATAGTTTCGTCTTCGACGCGTCGAGTCTGCCTTTCTCATTTAGCACGGCCTCATCAATGTGGACAGCCACAACCTCTGCGGTAAAGAGGTCATGTACTCCCAGAGGATCCACCTTCACTATCTTACACTCTAAGTTGATTGGACATTCCTTTATCATCGGAGACTTGACCTTCGTAGCTGGTGTTTGTGTAAGACCGCACTCCGCGAATTTGTCGAAGTCACGTCCAGACTTAGTGCCTGAGAATTGTGTTGCCTCCAGTAGTTCCGTGGTTGGAACGTTGAGTACAAAGTCCCCTGTATCTCTCATCAGCTTGTAGCTGTGTCTCTGAGGTCTTACACCGACTACTACAGTAGCTGGGTCACTACACACGTTAGCAACCCAAGAGAGTGTGATTATGTTGGGTCTTTCAGGCCCTGCAACGCTAAGGAGAACCACAGGACACGGCACAACAGCGGTGGTCGGTCTGATTTCTCGCTTCATGTTACTCGCCAAGAGACCTCCCGCTTAAGAAAATGTCGTGGGCGCCAGATTTAAGACAAAGCTCCAACGGGCCAAGCTCACTAAGTTCGGATGGTTCTAGAGAATGGCAAGAGTACTCATCGCGGATCCACTTGAGGAGTCTGCTGTGGCCAAGATAAGGGACGCAGGACTCGAAGTAGTAATCAGGAACAAGGAAACAGATGGCTCTATTGAGGAGCAGATCAAGGGTTTCGACTGTGTCGTTGTCAGAAGTGCGACAAAGGTGACCAAAGAGGTCATTGCAGCAGCAGACAGTCTGAAACTGGTTGTCAGGGCAGGTGTCGGACTTGACAACGTTGATCTTGATGCGGCAAGGGAGAAGGGAGTCAAGGTTCTCAATACGCCTGAGGCGCCGACGGCCTCTGTGGCAGAGATGGTATTGGCGCTAATGTTCTCTCTGGCCAGAAGAGTGGCGGCTGCAGATAGTTCCATGAAGGATGAGAGATGGGATAAGAAGAAGCTCAGTGGGTCTGAGCTATGGCAAAAGACTCTTGGAGTCGTCGGTTTCGGCCGAATTGGGTACGAAGTGGCCAAAAGGGCCATAGCGCTGGACATGAAGGTACTAGCACACGATGTTATAGACATAGAAGAGATCTGCAACGACATTGGAGCAGAACGCACGGACCTTGAGGACCTGCTCAAGCGCTCAGACTACGTTTCGTTGCATGTTCCGTTGGTTCCCCAGACGAGGGGGATGATTGGAGAGCGTGAGCTGGACTTGATGAAGGAGTCAGCCTTTCTGATCAACACGGCGCGGGGAGGAGTCGTGGATGAGAAGGCACTGCTCAAAGCCCTGGATGAGAATAAGATAGCTGGCGCGGGTCTTGATGTGTTCGAGGAGGAACCACCTGTTGAGTGGGAACTCGTCAAGCACCCCAAGGTAGTGGCAACTCCTCACCTTTCATCGTCTACCTCGGAGGCGCAGGTAAGAGTGGGTGAATTGACTGCAGAGAAGGTCATTGGAGAGTTCAAGTAGCAGGCAAGAGTGAGAGGTTAAACCAATCGCTAAGCCTTTAAGTAGACGAGGATGGGTGTGGGTGGCTTTAGGCCACCATTTCCTTTGTTTAGGCGGATACGTCCGCAGGGATGTGGCCCCAGAGGGCTGAACCACAAACAAAGCGAATAGATCACAACAGAGGATGGTAGTATGCCAACGGCGTACAAGTACATGAATGACAGCTGGATTAAGGAACAGCAGGAACGTTCTGACCTTGTCAGAAGTCGACTGATAGTCTGGAGAAAGCAAGGCACAATAGTGCGGCTGGAGAAACCTACCAGATTAGGACGGGCACGAAATCTCGGCTACAAGGCAAAGCAGGGATACGTCGTAGTCAGAATCAAGACTGGAAGAGGAACACGTGAGAAACCAAGACCTCGAATGGGAAGAAAGCCAAGGAGTCTGGGTGTAACTCGGTACACACCTCAGAAGTCCCGTCGTTGGATTGCAGAAGAGCGTGCTGCTACAAAGTATCCCAATCTCCGAGTCCTCAACTCCTACTGGGTTGGATCCGACCACAAGTGGGTCTGGCACGAGGTCATTATGGTAGATCCCAGTCACCCTGTGATATACAATGACCCGAACATCAACTGGATATGCGATCCTGTTCAGAAAGGTAGGGTGAACAGAGGGCTCACTTCTGCAGGCAAGAGAAGCAGGGGCCTGAGAAAGAAGGGCACTGGTGCCGAGAAGATCAGGCCTTCTCTCGGAGCTAAGGGTAATCTCGGAAAGTAGCCCACGGACTCCCGGAGGGAGGACCAGAGAACCTTGTTCGTCGACAGGATAGAGGCCCGCGCTCACTCTAGAGCTACTGAAGTCGTCGATAGAGTACAGACCGCGGTGTTGAATCTATTTCCAGAGAGTGCTCAGGAGTCAGTGGAAATCTCCATTGAAACGACTGAAGGCCATAGACAGACTCGAATTGTTGTTCTCTCGGTGGTATTGCAGGACAGAGCAGCCTGTGATAGTACGCTGAGTTTCATTGCCGAGACGCTCTCTGAGTATGAGAAACTAGAGATCATAAGATCGCTTCCCCTTAGACTGGATGACCAATGCATCTTGTTTCTTAGAATTGATAAGCAAGAGTCCTTCTTAGGTAGAATGCAGCTGGGCAAGGATCCAGATGTCATCAGCGTCAAGATACATCTGAAGCAGTTTCCGCGATGCAAGCTCTTGGATGTGGAGACTTTCTTGGTCGAACGCTTCCAGCTGGATAGAGGTCAAATCTAATGCCGGTTGACATGAATGTGAGAATCCCAGAGAGCGATGCCCTTGGCGCATTTGTAGAGATGGCGGCCAAGCTGGGATTTGCGGGATTTGCCTCGCCTCTGTCAATGAGCGACCCTATTGAGAAACTAGAGAATGGAATGAGCCTACTTAGTCGGATTGATGTGAACGAAAAGGGAATCAGGGCCGTAACTCGCGCAGTAGAGAGAGCCCGCTCCAATTATGCGGTCGTCTCCGTGCCTCTGGGAGAATCGAGGGTGGCCAACTGGGCGGCCAAGGACAGCAGAGTGGATCTATTATCTATCCCTGAAATGCTCAGAGGAGTAGGTCTGAGAAAGAGTACTGCTAGACTAGCGGCGTTATCAGACACAGCTCTAGAGGTTTCGATAGCCCCCCTCCTAGGAGTTTCAGGCTTGACAAGGTCGAAGGTGGTCAAGGTGCTTAGAGAGACCACTCATACAGCCCTTGACGCGGGCATGCCGATAGTACTCTCTAGTGGCGCGGGCACTCCAATCACCATGAGATCGCCAAGGGCACTCTGTCACGTTGGCCTTTTGCTTGGACTCGACTGGCACGGCTCAGAGAAAGCGGTCTATGAGAACCCTAACAGGATACTTGAGAGGAACAAGAAACGACTCAGTCCAGACTTCTTGGAGCCGGGCGTAGAGATTGTAAAGCGAGGTGGGTCCGGTTGAAGAGTAGAAGGAAGAGATACGTCCGCTTTCGTCTTCATACGGATGGCCCTCCAGTAGATGAAAAACAACTTGCCTCGGCGGTGCGAATGAGTCTGCTCTCTATCTATGGTGAGGTGGAGGTCGCGGACTCGCGATTCTTCCTAAACGAGTATGATGTAAAGAGCGGCCTTGGCATACTTCAATGCAGCGCAGGGTCTCTTGACAATCTGATTACTTCAGCAGTACTGCTGTCATCGATTGATGGAACAAGTGTTTCATTCGAACCCAAGAAGACCTCTGGCACCATAAGGGCGGTGAAGAAGCGAACAACCTAGGTTAAGACTATTCGTACATTGGTGAGGTCTTCGCCTTCGAGCAGAAAGGCACGAGTCTCCCAGCTTCCGGTGGACTTTGACGCAATAGCCCACACAACAGGATTAAGACGCATGTTCCGCAAATCTCGCGAAGATGGCCTGGGAGGAGCAGGATGCGAATGGAAGATGCCCACCATCTCCTCGCCACGATCTTCAGCATCCATGAGAAGGTGATACTCTCTCTCAGGATCAACTGCAAATGATGTTGTAGAAGCCGCTACATTCTCTAGTAACTCCACCCTGGTGACTACAACCTCAACATCCTTGACATTCCCAAAAAGGAGTGCAACTGACTCAAGAGGTAGAGCCTCCTCCGCGTGGTTATGCAACCCTTCAAGCGCGGCCCTTGGTAGGCGCAGTGCAATCTGCACCGTATCTCACCAGAACTAGTATGGGGGCTTGATGTCCTCAAGTACGATACAGGTTTCTATCTCGCCGACACCGGGTACCTTGCCGAGCTTCATCTCAAGGAATTCCCTCAGCTTCGCAAGGTCGTCAACTGTCACCTTGAGCATTATCCCGCAGGCACCATCCAAGAAGTAGGCTTCATCAACCTCATCGAAACTCTGGACTTCATTCGAGATCACTGTGGCCTCCTTCATGACCGTCTTGACACGGATGATTGCGCGTATCTTGAGTCCCATCTTCATCGGATCTAATATCACTGTGAATCGTTTGATGTATCCCTCATCCAGTAGACGCTTCACTCTACGACGGATAGTCACCTCAGTCCTCTGAGTTTCCTCAGCAATCTCGCTATAGGAACGTCTTCCATCTTCTTGGAGCATAGAGATGATGCTCTTATCGATGTCATCTAGCCTCATGTAACCATCACGCTTGTGCACGAGATTGACTTGATTTGCTCATTTTCGCGCATATATATTAGCTGCTGTGAACGAACCCGGAACTGATAGTGCTAGAAATCTCCGAAAGCAGTATCGGATTTCGACGTGGCCTGGGGTGACGCTTAGAGTACCCTGAGCTCTTCGCCAAGAATCTTCTCTTCTTCACCATGCATTATAGCATACAGCTCTATATGACTGAGAAGCTCCGGGGAACTCCTAATCTTCTTCTCAAGAAGCTCTTGGATCTGGAATATTCCCGATGTGTTGCTCATGATGACCTCTATCCGAACTGTCTTCGACTCGCCCTTCTTGATCTTCACTCTGTTAATTGCCATCGCTGACGCGGAATGGATGTTGACGCTCCCTGCCTCAAATGGAATGCGGGCACGACCCTTTGTCATATCAAGGGCGTCTGCAATACCGACGATGCCGGCCTCAACGGTGAGCGGAGGTGCGGCAATATCATGTGAGTATATTGCATGGAGAACGTGGCCCCTCACATGCACCTGCTTGCGTCTGTCATCAGGGTAGACCTTGGAGAGAACTCGGTCCACAATCTGGATTGCCAATGCAACTGTGAAGATGTCATGATTGATCCGGGCGACAACCATTCCAACATCGTGAAGATAGCAACCCAGTAAGACCACCACTTCGGCATCCTCTAGCGTCCCTGTTCCTTCTTTGACTATGGACGGTTGAAGGCCCTTGCTCAGTTCTCGAAGGAGCAAGATTCCATTCATTGAGACTATGAGTGAGTGCGTGTGGCCGTGATCTGAATAGCCCATTCTATCGATAGCCATGCGGTTAGAGTCCTCAAGGAGGACTTGCACTTCTTCATCCTTCTCAAGCGCGTCAAACGCCTTCCTGCACAGCTCATTATTCTTGAGTGTATTACGCACTCTGTCTTTCAGGGTGTATCTCTGTTTCTGTGTCTTTGCCATCTTGTCTGACACCCTCTGTTTCTTAGTGTATGTATTCATGTTTCTGTCTTCCCCTCTCATGTAGCTTGCCAGTGCATCAGGTTATAGTGGTTTGGTTCCGGGCACATTGATGTAATCGAGAATCGTTCTGTCGTAGTCTGGAAACCACTCTGGCATAGATCAGGCAGAAACAGATTTCGCTACTTCCTCTGCCTCTGACAAGTTGCCTACAGGTCTGACACGATTCTTCCTCAGATAGTAGACCAGCACACCAAGCAGGTAGAGCCCGTATCCGGTTACCTCGAGGAATGATGGATTGCCATTGTATCCGAATATTGCCTTGGCTAGGCCGCCAATCAGACCGTTCTCATGTAGAAGGGGAAATGTCCCATCTGGAAGCGGCGGCGGATTGATGTTCCACATCTCTAGGGGGCCAATCAGGAGTAATCCCGCCTCCTGTAGTTCGTGAACACCATAGGCCACCATTCCAGCAGCTACCAGAATGAGAAACACTGAAGTCCATCTGAACAAGGACCCCAGACTGATTCTCAGCGAGCCTTGATAGATTGCAGCTCCCAGTCCAATTGCGATAAGTAGTCCGAGAGTCATTCCAATATAGGTTCCTAGTCCTTCTTGGATGACCAGCGCTGCAGTGAAAAGAACTAGTTCAACACCCTCCCTCATTACCAGTGAGAAGCTAAGTAGAGCGATGCCAGCCCCGCTCTGACTCAGACTCTTTCTCTCAACAGATTCCTCGATTTCGGAAGTTATGCTCGCCCCGGCATTCCACATCCAGAGAATCATTGTTGTAAGGAGTAGCGCTGCAAGCAACACGACAACTCCCTCAAAAGTGGCTAGAATGGGGCCCTCGACAATCCCCCAGATCAGATTCATGGCTAGTGCTACTCCCACACTCGCAATTACGGCTATGATTGCGCCCCACACTACGAATCGCTTCAAGTCATGTTGCCCAGATCTCCTTAGATAGGACAGCATCACAGCTATAACGAGAGCGGCCTCAATTCCCTCTCTCAACGAGATTATCATGGGAGCTACTATCATACAAGAAGCTGTGTTAACAATAGTTAATAGTGTTGTGCTAGAGTATCAATGATTCGAAGATTGAGAGACCGTGGTGGGCTCAACGTTAATTCTTTGCAGCATCTAGGCTAACTTCGTGGCCGCTGGAGTGGAGCCCTATACGAAGAATGTTCCTAGTTCTTCTCCGCCCCTCATGTAGCGGGCGTTCTGATTAAGTAAGTGAGCGCGCCTATCCATGCGAAGTAGACATACACTACTGCCTTCTGCAGAAGAGCTGAGTATGTGGCTGTGGGATTCACCATCAGAAGAATACCAATGGAGAGTGCAATCAGACCAAGAAGTGAGAATGAGTAGTGATGTCTGCGTCCAAGTATGAGGGCTATCGAGTAGGAGAGAATTGAAATCGAGAAGAGAGAGAAATGGGTCAATACCAACACAAAATGAGTTTCAAGCTGGGTGTCCAAGGGAAACAGAGCAACTCCAATTAGCAGAGGAGAGCATGCCAGACCCATTGCTGATCCTATCACACTTGGAATTCTCTCACCTCTTGATTGGTCGAAGGACCTAGGTAATGCGACCCAGAAGGGCACGCACGTGATTGAAACTGTCGTTAGGGCCAGAAGGAAGAGTGGGCCAGAGGCTGTGTTCGCCTCGCCATTTCAGTAGTAGCCAAAGTAGTCGTATCCTCCCGGGTAGAATATAGCAGCTAAGAATGTCAGGAAGAAGAACTGAAGAACACCGAACAGGATTATGGCATGTACTATATGCGTCAAATTCGTATGCCTGCGAGTAGTCATGCCGATTCACACGACCTGTTTCACTGTACCTTTTACTTCTTGGAACTGCGCAAACCTTGGAAACAAGATTACTCGACAAATGGAAGAGAGATGGGAGATTGACTGGGCTTGACTCTACTAGTAAGTGGACGACCTCTACTTCCTTACTCTCACGACTTGACCTTTTGTGACTCTCAATATCTCGGATGGCGAGATTCTGAGTAAGTGATGGTCAGTCCCCCCACCACCCACAACCTCGTCCATGGCCATTACGTTCGGGTCAATCAAGACCTTCGCGTTCGGAATGGATACTGGTGGCGTCCCGCCGACCTCATAACCCGTGAGTTCTATTGCCTCGCCTGGTGTTGCCAGCCTAGGAGGAGCAATGTCTAGTGCACTAGAGATTCTCTTCGAGCTGACCCGATCCGTTCCCTTGACGATTGCTAGTATCAGCGCCTCCCTTTGCCCTATGAAGACTAGGGTCTTGATGAAGTGGTCTGGTGGCAGTCCCAGCTCTCTCGACGCTGCAGCCACCGAATGCACTCGCCCCTTCATGTTCAGAATCCCGGCTGATACTCCTGCACGCCCTATGTATTGCTGAAGGTCGGTGTTGTCCAAACCGCAAGACCTCCAAAGTACTCGTAGGAGACAACGGGATACTATGGACTCAAAAAGGCTTGCCGATTCAAGTATCACAGTCGGATTGGGTTTGGTCCTATCTTCCTGATCTCCTCAGCGAACTTGTTTACGTCGGCTACAAACTTGTCACCCTCAGCTGCAGAGACAAACACCATCTTCACACGGTCTTCATTCAAGCCGAGTTGACCAACCAACTTCCTGGCGAAACGAACTCTTCTCTCCGCCCCTAGGTTCCCTGTCCTATAAGCGCAGTCCCCTGGGTGACAACCGACAACCAGCACGCCATCAGCCCCCTCCTGAAGCGCCTTTAGAATGAAATTGATGTCCAGTCGCGCAGTGCACGGCATTCTGATTATCCGCGATGTGATATCGTACTGCAGCTTCATCGTTCCTGCAAGATCAGCAGCAGCATACATGCACTGCATGCAGCCGAACACGATGATGTTCATGTCCTTAGGAGGCATCACACATCCGCCTTGTTTGAAGACCTGAACGGCTGGATTCAGCGCAGCATATAATCTTTCACTTGTATCTGCGCTTTCTGATGTATTTGGATGCATGCACCGACCTATCTCAGGTCGCTTCCAAGGTTGAATGAACCCCTTCGGTGACCCTCAACTCCCGCGTTCCACCCTTCCCGTGACTGCTGTCGCCAGCTCTCGCCGGACACCACCCCGGCTTCGCGACACGGGCTTTGCTGGACATCATTGGAACATTGTTCCTCAGTCCAGACTGAGCTTCTGTCCGCTGCACCATTTTGCCAAGACTGTCAGTCGCCTTTCGGGCGTCGATGGCGGCAGACGGTTCTTCCGCGATTCTTACCATGGCGGGATCGGAAGTGTCTGCGAACTCCTCAAGAGAAGTCTGCGTGCGACACTCAGCCACGGACGGTCCTTTCGAGTCTGACAACCTCTGGGACCGTGAGGACTTCCCCTTAGAGCACGAGCTCCTCCGGGCCTTCAGGGTTGACCGCTCCCTCTCACGAGGAAGAAGCCACCTCCCTAGTCCTTGGTTCTCATCCCGTAGGCGAGGAATGAGCATGATGAGGCACCGAGCAATGTTGATAGCGCCGTTCTTGTCGGCATTGGCACGATAACCACAGGTGTGACAAATGAAGAGGGACTGCTTGGGTCTGATTCCGCGATGGCCACACTTGTGACAAATCATAGAGGTCCAGAACTCACGGACAGGAATGATCCGCGAGTCCCTCCCCGAAACCTTCCAGCCATGCTGAGCCAACGAGTGCTTGAGTGCATTGCTCACTCTGGCGAATGACCAACGAGCCATCATCTTACGGAATCTCTTGCGTTTTCCACTCTTCTTGCCTGCCCGGTCACGGATCCCAGTTAGTTTGCCAATGGCAACATAGAGGTCGTACTTCTTCGACAGCTCCAGGATGTGGTCACTGAGCTGTTTCACAAGTACGCCGTCATGGTCCTTGCTAATTTTCACCCTTCGACCGCTAAGTTCGCGAAGCCGTAGGATGACATCATCTGCTGGTTTGCCGTTGTTGAGCTTGTTGTTCATCTCCCGTTGGAGGGAGTCCACCATCTCATCATACTTCTTGATTCGTTTGACCTTCTCAGGTTGGGTGAAGTATCTGACATATCGTACTCGTTGCTTGGTCAGTACAACCGAACAGACAGCCTTGTCTATCCCGAGGTCAATTCCCATAACAGCAGGAGGTCTTCCGTCTCCATCAATTGCGGGGACTGTATTTCTGACAGAGAAGACGGCCCACCACCTCTTTCTTGCATCCTTGAATAGCCTGAGAGCTGTGACTCTTCCCTCCTTCATCCTGTTGAGATGATATGATGAGGGGCTGAGGGGAATCAAGAGTCTACCATGAAACCAGTAGTCAGTCCTAGCTGAATCGAGCGAGTCCATGAGGTCTAGCCAGTGCTTGATGGGCTGTTCAGGAGTGTAATGAATCTTGAATCTACGGCCAAAGACATAGCGGGGGAGCTTTCTTGAGCGATAGCCTCTAGCTGGCAGCGGTTGCTGTCCTTCAAGAGCTAGATAGCTGTTCCACATGGCGACAGCCACCTGTCTGCATTCCTGAAGTTCGTTCACAGAGGTGTTCGGGAATCTCCTCTTGAAGTCGTGAGGAACAGATAGTCTATTCTTGCTGCTGTCCTTGGACCTCTCAGCAGTCAGAGTCAGCTTCTCCAACTTGCCACCATTGATTCTTCTCCTTCGTTTTCCGACAAGAAGTTGTTTCTCATGACGTGCGATGACTCCAAGAAAGGCACGAATCACCCGTGTATCACGACCAGTTATCCGATTGAGCCTAGTTCTATCTCTATCAGACATGGACTCCCAGAGAATCGGGACCTTCACACTGATGACTACCTTTCTGGAGTAACTCACTCACGTTCACCCTAGCCAACAAACCTCCGACGTGTCGTTGGTCAGATTGATTTCACTCATGTCCATGTTCCAGAGATTGAATGATAATCTCCACTCTTATCCCTCCGCTGAGAGTCAGACGAGTCCAATGAACATCCTACAATGCTTCATTTAGACAAATCACTAATAGTCTGTGAATACCGGAGGACATCCTCATTGACTGAGAGTGTGGAAGATGCATGCATGGCGGTCCCGTATGCGATATCGTTGAGTGGTCTTCTTGAGGTAATTAGTGCCTGGAATCGAGCTCGCGCCGAAGAACCCCTTTCCGCACAGGAAGTGGCCGAGAGAGCTTCATACAAGAGAAAGACCGTCACCAGGCAGAGCCCCTTTCTCTGTCAGATAGGAGTCCTTGAGAGGGAGGGACAGAAGTATCGTCTTTCTGCTATTGGTCGGCGGGTCGCGAGATTAGTAGACCATTCACAGGACGAGGAATTCAGGGATGCCATAAGAGAATTGCTTCTTGATTGTAGAGAATTGAGATCAGTCCTAGATTTCATTCCCAAGGACTCCGAAGTCACCAAGGAACAGCTGATCACGCGGGTCATGATGCACTCTGATAGGCCGTCGGCAGATCACAATGCCAGAACAGGGGCAAATGCACTCGTAGACTTGTTGGA
>LRSK01000027.1 GCA_001563325.1 Candidatus Thorarchaeota archaeon SMTZ1-83 | reverse complement strand
TATCTTCCCAGCTCTTTGCTCCACTTGATCATCCCCTTGACGCCCACGTTCCTTATCGGGGGGCTGAGTAGAGCATCAATGTTCTCCCTTATAGCTGAAGGGATGATCTCCTCAACAGGTGTCAGTTTTTTAGGGAACGTGAACCTCACTGCTTGGTTCATTGCTGGGAATGGAGGGTGTTCAGAAGCCCGGGCCTTCTGTAGTTGAATTAATGGCATTGTGTGAGTGCCGTGGAATCTATCAGATATGTATGCCTCATTCTTGGTTTCGTCAATCCCGTAAACGAGAAAGTTGTGCTCTCCAAAATGGTCATTCTCTCCAGTCAACAGGTGATCAAGGTAAGCCATGTCGACACACACAAGGCTCGGTTGGTTGTCTCTGAGAGTATCTTTCAGAAAGACATGAGCCTTCTTGACGCTTCTTGTCAGTATCGATTCGAAATCTCCGCCCAATCGTCTTGCGGCTTTGCCAAGCATGCCCGGGAACTTCCTACAGTCAGAACGGTTCATTCCACCAACTATCGGATACGGCATCATCTTCATGAACCAGTAGATGAACCCTAGACCAGATGAGATTCCCACTAGCATGGGCTCGCTGATGTCATGGCCAAGATGGTGCATCAATCTGACCATCGCGCTTGTTTGGCAATTCTTGCCATTCCCGAAGTGCTCAAAATCAAGAACTAACCTCTCATCCTCAATTCCTGCTGGCTGGAACTCTCTTTGCTTCTTGCTCTTTGCCATCAGCATACCATCCTCTACTTCTCTTGCCTGAATGGAAACCTCTCCTCACCAGTCTCAATCCTCTTAATGAGCTGGACCAAGTAGTCGCGTTGTGCTGTTACAACTGCCAGTGGCCGCTCGAAGAGTGCCTTCACAATCGGTAGATTAGTTCTATCATCAATCTCAGAACTATCCCTTCTACGTTTGACCAGAGAAAATCCATAGCTTGCTCTAGTCGATCGCGGTAGGTTCTCAATGCATTGAGCGCCTCAGATTCTGTCAGTGCCCAAATCGCAGACATGCCCAGGTCAAACATGGTGTGGGCCTGCAGAGGATTGCTCAAGGACTGAGTGACCTGTGTCTTGAGCTCCTTTTTTCCCCTCGAGGTGATTACGTAAGTCTTCTTTGCAGGTTGAAGGCCCTTATCCGACTTCCTGCCAGAGATCAGGCCCCGTTTCTCAAGTTCGTTGAGAGCCTTGTATACTGATGACATCTTGATGTCTACCCAGTTGCGGTAGCCTCTATGCTCCAGAACCTGATTGATTTCATACCCGTACTTGGCCCCTGCTCCGATCAGGGACAAGACAGCCAAGTATGTTGGTGGGAGAATCGAGAACCTCTTCGGCTTTCCCATATGCCTCAACTCGAACGGTATTCCACTGGTGTAATGATTTTATTCTATTAGTAGAATACCTATAAGTGTTTTGCCAGGAATCAACCGAATTGATTACAGAGTAAAAGAGTGGAGGGGGCCCACAATCCTCTTGTGATGGTCCCCTCTGGTGTCAGGTCTACTCGTCGTCCTCCCAGTCCATATCATCGATGCCTGGCCAATATCTCCTTCCTAGAGCCATCCCAATGGCAACGAGGATGAATAGTGTGATCAGTACCACTGCTAGGTTCTGATAGACATTGAACGGTTCGGCATAGAACCAGAACCAGACGAACAGAGAGAGCATCCACACAAAAGCTAGGGCGACACCCGCTACCTCGCCACGGTGTCCGGATCTGTAGGATGAGAAGATGCCTATTTCCACGAGGAAGACAACCATCGTTGCCAAGATTAGTATGGCAAGGTTGTGCTCCCAGACATAGGCATCGGCCTGGAACCACATCCAGTAGTCTATGAAGAGTAGCCAAAGGACCCCGACAACGATACCCCCACTGGGCCTTCCTCCAATCTCTTCGCGGAAATCTCCCGCGACAGAAACCCAGGCTCCGGTATTGACTCCGACGAAGATCAATAACGATGTGAGCAGAATGGCCAAATTGCGGTATAGGCTGAAGCTCTCTGCAAAGAACGGTAGCCAGAGGACAATGAATGCCACCCACAGGACTGCACTTACGGTAGAGAGTCTAACTCTCCACGCGGAATCCCCTGGACCCGCGGTCGGTGGAATCCAAATGATTGCATTGACTCCGCCAATTAACACAAACGAAGCAATTGCAACAGCGATGTTCTCGAAGATCCCAAAGTCTGCTGCATACAGGAAGAGCCAGACTACCAGGAAAGCTGCCCAAACAAGGAAGCTCCCCAACGAACCGTATGACTTGCGTTGCATTCGTCCCATTCTGGGGGGCCTAGGAGGCCTCTCGAAATCAGATGGTTCGTCAACGTCAATAAAGACATCATGATCATCGGATTCAGGCTCTTCCGAACCGGCGTTGCTTGACTCAGAATTACTCAAGTGATGACGCTCCTTGGTTTTCATCTAGGCTAAGCATGATATCCCTCCTATATAAAGCGGAACCACAATTGAGGGTCACAAATTGTGACTACAAGCGAATGGCTCCTTCTGTTCCTTTTCCACCTTATTGCAGTAGTACATATAGCCAACTCTTCGGAACGAGTAGGCACCGTTGAGCGATGGTTCAATCAGAGTTCTCTATCCTATCAGCTGGATTACTGAGAGCCCGATAGTGATGGAGTTTCTTTTGGATAATCTCCTGCTCTCTAAACAGAAGAGGGCAATCCAAGGCGCGGATGACTTCCTAATAGCTGATTTTGCTTCGGGCGAGAATGACCAAATCCCGATGTTCTTCATCAAGCTGTTCCCAAGCCTGGTTGCTGAATGGGCTAAAGAGAATCAGAAGGTTACTCTTGGCGCGAATCATAGATTCAAGCGTCTGACGACTTATAGCACTGACTTACACGGCTTGCGACTTGATGGTCTTCTTGGCATTTTTGAGGAGAATGGAATCCGGGACCGAGCGAGAGGTCTCCATGCCAGATTGGAGGTTATGACGTCTAAAGCCGCGCTGAGACCCTCGGATACTGAGTTTGTACAGTCATATCCGGAAGAAAAGACATGGCTCGACGACCACATAATGGAGCATGACAGTCTTCCTGATGCTTGCTTCGACTTCGGCGTTCTAAACAATGATGTGGTTGGCTATCTCTTCGAATACTACAAGACGTATACAGACGCGCAACGCAGCCTATTGACTGTCAGGGAAACTATGAGGGAAGGATCCATGCTCATAGTCACTCAGCCTTGCTCTCTGTATTCTGTTGATAATGTCGAGGTGCTCGCGAAATGCGGATTTGATTTCATCGAAGGACTGGATGTTAATCTAAGGACAGGTGCAGTGACATCTCTGAACCATGATTGCTGCATTGATTCTCTTGGCATCCTCGGCCATTACACCTTTCTGGTTTTCCTGGGAGTCTAGAACCTTCTTTCTACTCCTATCTGCTCACATATCCGCGGCGCCAACAGATGCCCATATAAGCCGGTCCAGCCAGTCGAGAAGTCGATATGGTTACTGTAAGGCGTGTGATCCTAAAGGCCGTCCTCCTAGTCGTCGCGGTATTGCTGTTCATAATCATTCTATACAGTTCGGGTGTTCTTTCTTGGCCGTAGGAGTAATCTGAGTGTGAGGATTCTTGGAACATTCTGATGGCCAAGTCTTCACTGCGCATTCGTAGAACTATTAAGAGATTCAATTCTCGTTCAGATGGCTGACAATCTTGACAAAGGCAGATGATGTTTGGGATCTCTCCCAGCTTGTTGAGTTCGATGACCCCGGCTATGTTGAGGAACGACTCAGTGCGGCAGTTAGAGCGGCCGAGGAGTTCAGAAACAAGCATAGGGGTAAGGTGGTTGAATACGGACCGGGAGAAGTGTTGGCACTGCTAGAAGAAGCCGACGAATTCTCTCTGGAGTTTGAGGGTCCTTTCATGTATTCAAGCCTGGCTTATTCTGCTGACATGACAAACGAAGTTGCCAAGCATCTCAACGATAGAAGACGAAACGCTTCAATGCTTGTGGGGCAGGCGTTTGCCTTCATGGATCTTGAGCTTGGTAAGCTGATAAGCGCCAAGCCCGATATTGTGAACGATTCTGTCCTATCCGAATACAGACACAAGCTTGAGCGTATCCAGCGAAGGATTCCGCACATGCTCAGTGAGGAAGAAGAGCAGCTCGTGATCCTGAAGGACAAGAATGGCGTCAGTGCATGGTCTCAGCTCCAGAGTGACTGGCTGGCTACTCGAACGTTTGAGATTGAGATTGATGGTGAAACCAGGAGAATGCCATATGGAGAGATCATAGGTCTATACGAGCACCCCAACCGGGAGATTAGGAAGCTTGCCCATCAGGTGGTCTTCAGCGGGCTGGGAGAAGACAAGCTGCTCTGGGCCACTGCAGTGAGGTCTATTAGCGAAGACCATTTGAAGATGAGCAAGATTCGTAATTGGCCCACCCCCATGACTCAGAGTCTGATCTCCAATGACGTGGATGAAGAGACAATCACTGCTTTGATGACCACAATTGAAAACAACGTTGAAACCTTCAGGAGGTATTTGAGACTCAAGGCGAAGGGCCTCGGGTTGGAGAAACTGGGTAACTGGGATGAGGTTGCGCCGCTGCCTTTCTCTCCGGACAGGAAGTACTCCTGGTCAGATTCACGCGACATCATTGTTCAAGCGTATACCGAGTTTGACGAAGAGAGCGGCAAGTGGGTGGATGAGATGTATGAGCGCCGACATATTGACGGCGAAGTTCGTCCGGGCAAGACTTCTGGCGCTTTCTGCTCTACTTGGCATTCAGGGAAGAGTGCATACATTCTGCAAAGCTTCAACGGAGTACTCGGAGACATATACACACAAGGCCATGAACTTGGCCACGCGCTGCATGCTTACCTTGGAACGCGGGCGCAGAACCCGTCCAACTATGAGATAGGGAGTTGTGTGGCCGAAACTGGGTCTATCTTCGGGGAGCTCTTGCTGACTGAGAAGCTTCTTGCTCAGGCTGACACCAGGGAGGAGAAGCTGGTGGTTCTCGCAACAATCCTTGATCAGTTTGGCCAAGCCGCCTTCCAGGTGTCGGCCCGAGTGTTCTTTGAAACAAGCATATATGAACAGATGGAGAAGGGTAGGTTTCTAGATGGTGAGAAGCTCTCTAACCTCTGGATTGAGGCACGGAACCGGGTTTATGGTGATGCCATCGATTGGATGCCAGAGATGCGATACTGGTGGACAATGAAGCTCCATTTCTATATCCCCAACTACCGCTTCTACAACTACCCGTATGTCTATGCTCAACTCTTTGTCTACGCTATGTACAGGCTGTACAAGGAACAGGGGCAGGAATTCGTTCCTAAGCTGAAGAGACTACTGGCCGCAGGCTCAAGCAAGTCCCCGAGAGATTTGGCCACCGAAATGGGGTTTGACATCACGACTGAGGCCTTCTGGCAGATGGGCATCGATCAGTTTGCAGAGTTCATCGACAAGTTTGAGAGTGCACTCTGAATCTTGGGCGAGGATATGGAAGACCTCCCCTGAGATGCATGATTTAGAGCTCATGCCAGCCCTTGACTACTCTAGTGGCTCCACTTTCCAGGAAGGACTCAGGTGTGTACGCACGAGACCGACAGAGTCCTACCCTCTCTGGAATGCCTTGTTCTCTGTAGAGTGTGAAGTATCCCGGATAGTCATCCACAACTCTGAAGACCTGGTATTCTCCACAGATCTGTTTCAACAGCCGAGCCCGTGCTTCGACAAGAGTCGGGCCGGTTTCGTTTCCTCTCGCACGTGAATAGTCCTCAGGGAGGTACATCGATAACACCGCATTCTCAGTCGGGAAGTCGAATCTTCTCAACTGGTCCAAGGTCAACTCACGAGTGTTCTCAGGTCGTCCAGTGAGGTACACCATCTGGGCCTGCTCACTCCAATTGCGCAGGATTCTTGCGGCGTCAGGAATCGGCTCATCGAGCTCGGCCAACTCAGAACCCCTTTCCTCGATGCACAACAGCAGGTCCCAGAAGCGTTGCCGCAATTCTCCCATCCGTTTCTTCTGTTCGGATGTGGCATACCTCATGAAAATGTCACCCAGAGTGAGCATCTCAATGTCCTCCAGAGTGACATCTGTATCTAGAAGTGACTTCCATACACCATGAAGCCTGCGTTTCGTGTCAATCAGGGTATCATCGATATCGACAACGATGCTCACTATCAAGCCTCCCTGTCCTTCAACCTATGTAGAAGTCTCTCAACTAGGAGATGAATGCTTCCATTACCAGATAGCGCAGCAGCTGAACTACTCTCGGAACCGGATGCAACCGTCTGGACACTCTTCCATGCATTCTCCACATTCCTTACAGTACATTATATGGGCAACCTGGGGCTTTTCATCTAGCTTCTCGTAGACACCGTAGCGACACACTTTGACGCAGTTGCCACATCCCGAACAGCATTCTTCGTTGATTATGGTCGGTATCTCTGTTCACCTGTTGGGTATCCGTTTCTTGAGAGTTGGATCAATATGAATTCTAGTCTAGTGACATAAGGAATGAAAATCAGCGAAGCAAGAATGCTTCACGGACTTGTCTGACCAAGTGCAGGTGCGAGCGCGGGAATGACCTTTACTCTAGTTGGACTGACATGTTCCACGCTTTCTGCAGTCCAAGCTTCCCGACAGTTCAAGACGTAATTGAGTATTTCAGCCGATGTTCCCGGAAGTCCGGTAGCTCCTATCTTTGGGCTGGTAGTAGTTCTGACTCTGAAGCCGGCCTTTTCAAGTCCTTTCCGGATTCTTGCCAACATGTCTGGCGTGACCGTTGTCGAGCTCACTCCGAGCGATCTCAGAACCGCATATCCATAGCTAGTCAGCCAGAGAGGGCTGACATCGGCAGTATGTGCTTGGATGTGGATTGCTATGCCGTCCATCTCCCTGTATCTCCGCTCGAGCATCTTCGGAATGAGTTTGCTTCCCCTTGTGAGTGCAAGTCTATCTATGTCGGCAAAGAGCGTTGGTCCTTCATTCTCAAGCTGTCGCTCCAGAAGCTCAATCATTCTATCATAGAGAATCTGTTTCGTTTCTGCAAGACCTAGGTCCTTGGGGATGTTGGTCCAAAGGTCTCCCAGAGGACCATCATAGAAACCAAGTTCATCCATTCTTAGGAGTCTGAAGAGAATCCTCTGGAAACGAACAGCAGGTGTCTTCGAGTTCTTCTCGATGATTGTGAGAACGGTGTTTCGGAGCTTCTCCCATATTCCGTCACTGATGGGGAATTCAAATGTCGTGCGCGCCCTGCTGTTATCAGCAGTAATGAACTCGCTCGCATCTGGATGTACGACTATCGATGTTGTGCCATCCTTTTCCAGGTCGAGTTGGTCACCAATCAGCAATAGTGGGCTAACATCAACCCTTTTGAGATTGTTGCCGCACAGCAGCAATTTCCTGAGCTTCTGACATCCTATCAATGGCCAAAGACTGATCTCCCTAAGCTCGTTCATTGTTAGGTCAAGGAATTCTAGTTCCGGGCATGATTCGAGAGGCGAGAGGTCTACTTGGGTCAGTCTATTGCCATCAAGTCTCAGTTTTCGTAGCTCAGTGAGTTCCTCAAGCGGAAACAGGTCTATCTTGGTAAGACAATTGGCACCAATGTCAATCCACTGAAGCATCTGACAATCAGCGAGAGGAGTCAGGTCTATCTCCTTCAAGCAGTTGATGCCCAGCCGAAGAGTGCGCAACTTCGAACACTTCGAGAGCGGACTAAGGTCTATCCGACGAAGGTAGTTGCTGAAAAAAGATAGGATCTCAAGTTTCCCGCATTCTTGTATTGGTGTGAGGTCAACATTGGTGATCCCGAGATGTCCTAGGCCCAAGCTTGTCGTCTGTGCATCAAACTCAAGACATGTCTTTCTTCCTTCAGTCTGGTGGAAACTCAGTTCGACTGTATCCATCCCGAAGCCCTCCTGCAATTTGATTCCACAATCATGCCTCTTATGAGAACTAATAAACCACGACAGCAGATATTGTGTCGGTTGGACAAGGTAGAACTATTAGCGCGGTGCGCGTAGGACAACCAGCTTGCCAGTCAGACTTCAGATAATGGTGGATTTCGATGGCTGTCGACAGAAAGGAAAGAGAGTGGCAGCATAGGCTACTGGACGTAGTCCATGATGGGATAATAATCCTGCTTGACGAGGATGTAGTTGTTTCAAATGCTGCATTCGCAACGATGCTGAACTACGACAAGGATGACATCACTGATTTGTCATTCGAAGAGCTCCTCGACCCGCTCGCAAAGCGATTTGATCGTAAGATGATTGATGCTCTGTATTCAGGAGAGGAACTGAGTGCTTTCAATACTCGACTACGCTCAAAAGAGGGTGACACAATTCAAGTGGAGATTCACCCTGTTGAGGTTGTCTACGAGGGAGAACCGGCAGTCCTGGCATCCGTCAGAGATGTATCGCGTCAAATCGCTCTAGAAACTGAAGTCATCGAACTTGAACAGAGATTCGCTTCACTCTACGATATGTCTCCTATAGCCTATCTAATGCTCAACAGAAACGGTGTGATTGAACAGATAAACCAGGCGACCGAGGATCTGTTCGCCTGCGATGGCAGCGAGATACTGGGACGGTCATTCAGTGATTTTCTACCCGAGGCTACTTCAGACTATGACCCGGGAGAGCAGTTGATTCAGGAAGTTCTCCGCGGCAAGAATGTGAGCGGCATTGAGATTGAGATGAAACGTCCCGATGATAGGATGATTTGGGTGAACATTTCGTCGCGAGCACTCACTACAGGTGCTGAGAAGCCCGCGGAGATAGGACTAATGGCATTCGACGTGACGTCACGCCGCGCAGCTGAACAGCGAGTGATGGAGGAGAAGGAGCGCGGAGACCTCTACCTGGGAATAATGACATCTGATCTGAACAACATCAACCACAGTGCGCTATACACGCTGGAATTCCTTAGTACGACCCTAGACATTCCAGACCATCATCGAGAGGTGCTTGAGCAGACTGAGTGGAACATACGACGAGCGGCCCGAATGATAGCCAACATGAGAGCCATAATCATGCTAAAAGACTCGCC
>LRSK01000026.1 GCA_001563325.1 Candidatus Thorarchaeota archaeon SMTZ1-83 | reverse complement strand
CCTGACAGGAATCTTTGCCGCCGTCCAACTAGTGCTGACGGTGTTTCCATTCTCTTTCGCGATAGGTGGTGGAGGGTTCCTCACACTAGGCTTGGTGGGGGCACCGATAATCGGATTTCTATTGGGTCCCTTCTTCGGGACTGTATCTGTGGTCATCGGTTCATTCCTTGGAGTCATGATCAATGTGGCCGCCCACCCCTTGGCTTGGTTCACACCAATCGCTCCTGCGGCTGGTGCTCTGGTTGCCGGCTCGCTTCGTGTGAGAAAGGCCATCGTGGCACCAATCCTCTTCATAGTAGGGATCGCGGCCTTCCTGGCAAGCCCCATCGCTTTGTTGGCCCTGACATTCTTGTGGTTCCATGTTATTGCACTGGTCTTGGCCATTCTATTCATGATACCACCAGTCAAGAGCAAGCTGGCCGAAGGGCTTGAACTGTCCCCGGATGTTGGCCCGGCGTGGGGTGTACTGTCGATTTGGATGTTATGTCTAATTGCTGTACTGGCGGACCAGCTCATCGGCTCTGCCATAGGAGCGTTCTATTTCCTGACAGTGGGACTTGATGTGCCTACGTTGGCCGGCATCTATACTGCCGTGATTCTCATCTACCCGATTGAGAGAGTGCTGGCATCAGTCATCGCCGCCATCATATTGGTTGCTGTTGCAAGATTCCTTGCAAAGACGTACTTTGACCTCCCAACAGTCCCAGGGGGAACTAGAATCCAAGAATTGACTGAAGCCGAGATTGAACAGGACTAGAAGGCAGACCCAGAAGCAGGTAGAGGTCCGCTTCGAGACGAAGCTTCATATACCTTCGTGGAGAAGCTAGACTCGGAACGGGAGTTACTTTACCGTTTCAGCCAAGACCTGTAAATGGACAAGGATAGGAGAAACAGAAGATTGCAATTGTTTGATCCGTATTGGGGTTGGGTGACCCTCATTGGGTTCCTCTTCCTGTTTGTGTTGATGTTCGTTGCAAGCGGCATCAAGGTCCTGAAAGAGTGGGAGCGCATTGCTATCCTACGACTTGGTAAGTTCAGGGGTGTCAAGGGCCCTGGGGTAACCTGGGTTACGCCGATACTCGACAAGATCGCAATGAAGGTTTCAATGAGGTTGCTGACCTACGCTTTCAAGACTGAGAGGTCTCTGACAAAGGACAATGTACCGGTTGTCGTTGACGCGGTCATGTACTTCCGAGTCATTGACCCTGAGAAAGCTATTCTAAGTGTAGAGAGATACTCAGTAGCTGTTGAGCTCGCGGCTCAGACCACGCTAAGAGAAACAATCGGCAAGGTCACACTCGATGAAGTGCTTTCTGAGAGGGACAGTATCGCCGCGCATCTCCAAGAACTGATAGATGAGAAGACTGAGCATTGGGGAGTCAAGGTCACTTCAGTCGAGATACGTGATGTGGTGATTCCTGCGGCACTCCAGGACGCAATGAGCAGAGAGGCTCAGGCCGAGAGAGAACGAAGGGCCAGAAAAACACTGGCAACAGCTGAACTCGAGGCTGCAGAGAATATGCTCAAGGCCGCCAGAATGTATGAGGAGTCCCAAACAGGATACAACTTGAGAACTTGGAACATCATGCAGGAGATCTCAAAGAACGCCAACCTAATCATTATGATTCCAACGAATCTCCCCGAGGTTGGGACAGTTGTGGGGACAGCCGCTGCCCTCTCAGCTGGAACCGGAGGACTGAAAGTCCCAAAGGACAAGGGAATGCCAGAGTAGACTCTGGAGGGATTGAAGGAGGTAGACACGATGGATGCCTGGATTAAGATTTTTGTAGTATTGATGATGATGTCACTACTGAGCGTCCTCGTAGGTTACGTGTTCTTCGATCCATTTGTCGGCCTGATTCTGATAGCAATAGTGCTAACTCTCATGGTGGTGGCAGTAGAGCCTGCAAGCGGGAAGGCGATGGCTCAGGTTGTTGTACCAATTATCCTAATCCTGTTCGCCATGCAGGTATTCCTGTCGCCCGGCTACTCATTCGATGTCCTCCAGCTGATCGTAGTTGCAGGCGTACTCTTCCTGATGTTAGCCATTTTCACCGGAGGTGGAAACTTCGTAGACGGCGGTTTCATAGATGCGAAAGTGTCCATGAAGCTCTTCCCATTCTACGGCGCCGCTATACTCATTTCTGCGTGGATTGACCCAACCAGAACCACGACGGTGTACATAATGATAGGAACCGTCATGGCGTTGATGGCGCTCTACGCGGTCTTCTTGAGGGGTTATGATAATTGGCCTAGCTTCTCCGAGTACGGGAAGAGACACGATGTCGTAGCTCTTACGGACATCAATCCGAACGGGAAGGTGAAGGCCGGGGCTGAGATTTGGTGGGCCAAAGCCCGTGGACCGCCAATACGTGAGGGAGAGAAGGTAACTGTAGTAGCCATCACAGGCCTGACGATGGTCGTTGACCGCGAGGGTAGTGAACAATCGCTTCAGCAGTGAATGGTAAGAAGGAGCCGGAAAATGCCGGCCCTTCACTTTCCATTTTTGATTTCCTGAAGCAGAACCCACACAAGCGAGAGTCCTAAGATGAACCCAGGAATGGTCGTTATTCCCCACTCAATCTGGAAGATTTCTGGCATGAGAACTGGGTCATGTGGATAGACTGGAAACAGAATGAAGGCAATCATATTCCATGCAAAGTGAAAAGCAATCGGCACCCAAAGCCTGTTCCCGGAGAGATAGTAACTCATGCCCAGAACGACTCCGCCAAGAAATAGATTGAAGTTGAAGATGAGTATTAGATGCCATGGCACTGTGCCCAGGGGAAGCCACCAACCAAAGTGCAGAACGGCGAACCAAATCGAGGTCAAGAGTATCGCAACAGTGCGGCTGGATAGACGCTCTATGCGAGGCATAAGGTATCCTCGGTAACTTAGTTCTTCAAACAAGGCGACTGGCACTGTAATCATAATCTCAGTGGCGATGAGGTCGGCATCAATGTCAGCAGCTGGACGTAGGGACCCTCCAAAGTACATTGCAAAGAAGTAGACAAGAAGCGCCCCAATACTCCCAGCAACCAAGCCGACGATTAGGTGAGATGTCGTATTCTTCTCGAACTGAAGACCCAACCCCGTGATGTCACCACCGTTTTCCCATCTCAAGAAGGCAACCAAGGCGACATACATCAGAAGGTATGTTCCAAAAAACACCCCGGTGCCTATCAGGGCTCGTGTAGTTGAATCCATTGCTACTGTAAGAGCAGATGTCACTTCACTCAGAATGAAGACAACCAGGAGGAATAGTGCGAAGCCCACAGCTCGCAAAAAAGCCGCGCCGTCATTTTCTACCATTGCCGCTCCCGGAAGGCCACTACTTTTCACGCCTAAATCTCATCCGGTCGGTCCTAGACAGGAGATACACACACGAAAAGGGTATACATATTGCGAAGTTTAATATCAGAGAGTGGGAATCGAACGTTAGTCTGAAAAGATGACTCTACATACGGCCATCACAGAGTATCTCCAGATGTGTTTGGCTATTGACCCACGGAGGATCTCCCATGTCTGAAACTAGGCGCCTGCTACTGGAGTTCGAAACTGAAGAGGTCGGGATTCGCGCACAGAAAAGCAAGAAGGTGAGATCGGCCCTTGTTTCTGCGTTCTCGGATGCTTCAGACGTTGTTAGAGAGAGGGCGCTACTGGCATCTATGGATATCGGAGACCCGACTGTTGTGATTGACCTTGCAAAGGCTATGAACGACGAGGAAGAGAGTGTCAGAATCGCTTGCGCGCAGGCACTTGCCTTCTACCATCAACCGAGAACGGTTCCCGATCTCCTACGAGGACTCAATGACACCAACACATGGGTCAGGTCGCATTGTGCAGCAGGACTCTCGAAACTGTTGAGAGGGCCGATATGGGCGAGACTCAGTGAAGAAGACATTGAGTTGCTTGTCTCCAACTACCCAGATCTCCCGGAGGATAGGATTCGAAGACATCTGGCCGGAATCAACCTGAGCTCTGAGGGTATCGATAGGTTCCTGAACTGGCGCTCTCAGGACTTCAATGTAGAAATCGATGTTACGGACTTCATACGAGAGCTCGAGGAAACGCCGATTGTGCTTGCAGGGGCTGAAGCAGTTGCGGCAACACCCATTGAGGAGGAAGGTCCCCGAAAGACACCGGGTATATCGGCTGAAGTGGAGGAGATCTTAAGCGAGGTTCCAGAGGAACTTAGAGCAACGCTCCCAGAAGAGGACTTGAGAAGACTCACTCCAGAAACTGCTAGAGAGCTCGTTGACTCTCTCATGGTATCATTTGAGGTCAAGGAAGAGAAGCCAGAGCCCAAGAAGAAGGCAATCAAAGTAAGGAAGGTAAAGAAGGTTCGGAGGAAGAAGGGAGCTCCCTCTAGACAAGAACTGATTGAGAGGATTCCAGTTGAGGTTCGCGAATCAATATCAGAGGATGTCCTTCAAGGTCTTACCTACGATGAATTGGAGGCTCTAATCGCATCAACCATGGAAGCGGCTGCTCCTGAGGCTAGGGCCGAGGAGAAACCCGAGGTGGAAGCGGTTGCTGTTGAGGAGGAGGTTTCCGCAGACGAGAAACGCCTGAAGGAGTATACAGGGAAATACGGAGAGGAAAAGGCGCAACTGCTTTTGACCATCCCTGAGGGCATGTTGGTGGGCATTCCTGAGGAGCAGATTGAAGAAATGGACTTGGAGACACTCAAGGCTCTGCTTCAAGCTCTTGAGCCCACGTAGAGTTAGGTTGCGCCCCGAATCACTATTGCAAACTCACTAGCCAGCTTTCCATACCATTCCAGAAGATCTCGCATATTGTCAACATGACGATAGTTACCATTTCCATAATGGGCCATCGCTAGCATCAGCTCTTCGTCGATCTCACTTCGTTCCCCTAGACCAATGCAATAGATGACAAGCCGTCCTCGATCAGTGAATCTTTCCTTCAACACTTTCAATGGAGGAGGTCCAGATGTGGTCATTCCGTCAGTCAGCATGATTAGCATAGTGGGTTTTTCTGGATCACCAAAGGCTTGAATTATCCCATGCGCCTTGGCTAGAGCAGTCCCCATGTCGGTGAGAGTCCCACCTTCTTCGACCTTGTCAACCACATGTGTGCTGATGATCTGAAGTCCTAGAGCTTTCTCTCTCCCGGTGCATTCCACAAAGGGTTGGACATCACCAGTTTCAGAATTCAAGAAGGTCATCTCCGTGACCTCCTTCTCGAACGTGATGACTCCGACCTTCTCACCATAGCCTCGTCCTACCTTCTCTGCAAGATACAGTAAGACAGCCATAGCTGCGGCTTCTGCCCTGCTGACATTCTTACCCTCTTCAAATCTGTCAAGAAAGGCTTGTACTTCAGGGTTATCGCCCGCTAGGTCCTTGAGGCCCTCTCTTGCATGAGCTATGTCTTGTACAGGCACATCGTTTGTCTTCATCGACCCGCTGGTATCCACGCATAATACTGCGTTGAAGGGCGTCGCAATCCCAACGGTCTTGAACTGATATCCAGTCTTCTCCTTAAGTGCCTCGAACGCGAGCTTTGCGAACATCCTTCCTGAGAGGGATGGCCGCGTGGACATTATCTCAACCTTAGCATTCAACTCAGGCCAATTGAATGACATACCTGGATAGACAAGCCTACCTCCAATCAGCTTCTCAAGCGATTTGACATTCTCGGCTGCACGGGAAACCAGGTCCTCCGCATTGGCATCCTCTGAAAGAGGTTTCAGGCCGAACTCTACATACTCTAGAGCGGTCATGTCTTCGTCATATAGAGAGACCTCTATTCCGGTGTCACCGTCCATCAACAACGAAGCTTCAAGAACAAGTGTGTCGACTATTATCTTGTCAGCAGGAACTTCATCTTGGACACGTACCTGAGCGGCCCCCCAAAATGATGACTGGGGGTCCTCAAAGACCACAATCGAACCCAATTCAGCGTTGAGCGTCTTCGCAGTCTTCGGATTCAGGATGGCATACCCTCTCAGGTCTCCACCGTCTTCAATCTCCAGTGTCATAGATTTGGGGATGGTGTTCTCCTCCACTTGTCTTTTGTGACAAGAATCCTCCAGATTCATTATAAAGAATTGTGCGGACCTCTGCTCAGGATAACATATCAAGGACACTTGAGGCCAGTTCCTGTGGTGTTCGCATGGGCCTAGCGTCCTCACGTATCTTCTCACTTAGCTCTTGGCCCAGCCTCTGAGCGGCAAACTCGGCAGTGTCAAGAACGAGAGTGCCCTTGGTACCTAGAACTGTGCAGCTTAGCAGCCCTGCGGGGTTCATTCTTACCCAGACATGAAATTCGGTTCCGCCATTCTTGGGATGGAGAGTCATGACATAGGAGTCAAGATGAATCCCGTTGTATCCTCCTCTTTCGAGGGACTGGATATTGGGCCAAGTGTGTCGGGGTGGTATCATTAGATCTAGCGATGACATGTTCCAGCCGTTGTTGAGCAACGATATTATGGACTCTTCAAGTTCTTGAGTGACAGTCGGCTCACACTTCTCGTAGACTACTGTCTTTGGCTGACGTTTGACTCCGTTGTCTGTTCTGAAGGGGGTCTGTGCCAGAGTTAATGCATTTCCACCGATTATTCTCTGTATGTCACCAAGAGTACCCTTGAAGTCCCTAGAAATCAGGTGAAGTATTATCTCAGCAGCCTGAACTGATAGGAAACTATAGTCAGTGCCAAAGAGAAGCTTCTCCGACCATTGGACACCAGGTGCCCCCATTCTCTCATGAGCCATCTGGAACAGAATCGGAACATCCTTGCCGTGGAGAGTCGACGTTTCACCGTAGAAGACAGGGTCTCTGAGGACTTCGTAAAGGCGGGGGTCCCCCGGACTCATGCCGCAATGCGCCAGAATGATACTCAATTGGGTGAGAGTTTTCTCGTACTTCTTGGAGCCCCTCATGGAATTGACCAAGTCTTGGATTCGGAGAACAGTCCGTGTATTCCTCGTGTCCATAATCACTGGGATTCCGAGGTCTCCGGCACATTTCATGATCTTTCTCATGTAGTCCGAATCTATTTCGTCAACGAACAGCTGAGCAAGAGGATGCAGCTTCAGACCTCGCAAGCCTAGCACTTTCACCGCTCTCTTGATCTCTTTGACAGGTCTATCGGGAGAACCGCTAAGAGAGTCCTTTGGATCTACTCTGCCAAAGCCAATCAGCCGAGTTGAATGGGGAGCCCTCGTTGTCCATCCAGCAATCTTGTCGTTAGACACTCGAAATGAAGGAGTATCAGGAGAATCACTCTTTGAGTAGTCGTCTGTGTATGGAAACACTATAGTCCGGTCAACCAGCCAACCGTGGTTCATTCTCGCCCACGAGGCCCTACTGGAGAACAAGCGAGATGGCAGCTCTGGTGGAACCACCTCGATGGGTTCAAACAGAAGAAGGTCCCCTTCCAACTGATCCTTGACCATACGTTGCAGCTCGAACCAAAGCAATGCATAGAAGTCATAGGCGCCGGAAGGACTATTCCTATGACCCTTTTCTTTTCCCATATGATGGTGAGCATCGACAACATAGAACTGGAAACGGTCGTCCTTCTTGATTCCCTGCTCAGGTATGTCTTCAACTGCGCGTACTACTAACATTTGAGCAATGCCCCGGACTCCTGACAGTGCCCCCTAGAGGGTGATAAACTATTCCTTGATTAGGTTGCGCGGCTATAGGAAATCTACATCATGCATATAACATCTCGTGAGGAATCAGAGAACAGGTTCAGCCAGGAAGCATAGAATCATGCTTGTTGTCGAAGACACTACGACCAACGAGATACGGCGGTTCTACATACTTGATGCCATGCTCCAGCTAGGAATAGTCCAGGCCGGCACTCAGTCTGCAGTCTTCGACCCTGGTAGAGCTGTTTCATACTACGGAATGGTGGAAAGTCGATTACACGAATATTCTGTCAAATACCCAGAGGCATTTGGCTTCCTACCTCGCAGAGCCTACGAGCACCTCAAGAAGCCCCCTCTGATGAGTGAACTCTATCAGGATGCCCCCATCACGACTGATTCGGAGTGGTTCGTCGATGCATTCATGGTCAGACCACTCTTTGGCATATCCGGAACACCACTCCCTGTTGGGCAGCACACGGACAACATCACATTCGTTGAAGAATTGGCAACTACTCCTCCATTTAGCTCGAGGCTCTACAGAATCCAAGACATGCGCTACGGTCATAGAAGCAATTCTGGATGGGCATGTACCCTGCTGGCTTCCGATCTTGAAACCACCCTCAAGGGTTCAAATCGGACTGATCTTCTATGGTACCTCAAATCGGGGTTCCCGATTCTCATTGAATTAGAAGAGAAGAGCGATCTCGATAATGTAGTCAAGTGGATAGTATTCCTGAAGGAAGCTGGAATGCGTCTGCCCTCCCTAGTGTTCTTCCCAAGAAACCATAAGGAATGGGGGAATGACATCATTCGAATCCTTGATATCCCAGATTCGAGAATCCTCACAGCAGGGGCAACGATCTCCTCCATCAACAACATTTCCAAGCATCTGCGAGAAGTGACAACCGATGCATCATGGTCATCAAGACTCGTGTTTGCAAGTTCCTATCCAGAAACCCAAGTAGGGGACAGCATATCAGAGATGCTGAGCCTTTTGCTAAGCAAGAGTTTCGGTGCGGAAGCAGATGACATACAGAGAATCCTTGGGGGCAATATGCTTTCAATGCTCCCTACAAGACCGCCATATCTGCAATATGTGATGAACAACTCCACTGTGGTTGCTGAGGGACTCCTCGGGAAGGCCTCCCTTGGTGAGTTCGCTAGGGTGTTACGCATCCTGGCTGCTCGTAGACTACAGATTGTCGAATCGTTTGACTACATGCTCTCACGGAATGGAGGAGTTGTTCACTACGATGACGCAGTCATGACAGTTAGAGACCCAAGAGAGCCTTCTGGAAATGCGATTGCCTTGCTAAGAGAGAGGGATGGATCATTTCGAGTATCAGGATGGAGACAGACCTTCACAGACACAATCACAAATAGGCGTGCGGACCTGTTCAGCACCTTGGTTCGAGCGGCAACAGGCTCAGAAGGACCCATACTTGACTCTCCATCTCATTTGAACCGGTTCAATTACGCGCTCCTTGACTGCTTGAAAGTTAGAAACCCACAGGAGATCCTCTCCGCCCTGCACTTCCAGATTCAAGTCGCGGACGGACCGAGAGGCGTCATCGGGATGTCTGAAACAGACATGAGGGCTGTGGGTGTCAGTGGAGGAGAACTCTTGCTTGTGCTGGAGGCTGGAACAGGGCAGTGGTGGGCAGCCGAAGTAAGGCTAGATGAGAGTTGTACCGACCGAACACTTGGAGTATCAAAGGAGGACGCCACTTTTCTGGGCCTACAAGAGTCGTCGGCAGTAGATCTTGTGAAAAGCGATGGAGGAATAACTAATCTGGAAAGGGCTGTCTTTGCACTAGAGTCCGCAGCCCCTGGATCCATGGCCGAATTGGTTTCCTACGCTCATCTTCACGGTGACGAGATGAGAGCATTACTTCAAAGGCAGGTAATCGGAAAAGGCACGAGGTTGTGGTTCGGCGGGCGAAACACTGGGAATAGCATGACTCTTGCTTACACCGTACCGTCCCTTGAACCGGATGATCTAGTAAGGCTGCCTCGTAGAGACATTGGATTCCGACCTTCTCAGATGTTCAGACCTATCAACATAGTTCTATGCGTTTCTACTGGCGCGTCCATGGGGATAAGGGACGTCCAGTTAAAGACACTACAGTCTACAAGAAGGAAACTCAGACCGTTTGTCAGCATAGTCCCAGAGTCAACTGAGTTTCTTTCAAGGTTGGGGAGCAAGTCTTCCAGAATAGAGATAGCTACCCTGGCAGCCATGCACACGATACAGAATCTCTCTACAAATAGAAACGATGGAGAGATTGGAATTGTGAATGTCTCAGAGAATCCTTCTAAGTTCTCAATTCAAAAAGGAAACACGATAAGAACAAGTGTTCAGTTCTCAACAGAGCTATCCTCTGACGAGGTCCTTGTGTCAATGATCTATTCATTGTTGGATACTGTAGCAGAGGTGGGTGGCCAGTCGAGTGTTTCGGGTGCATTTCGATCCATAATAGAATACCTAGAGGATTTTGGACCTGAGATTCCAACGCTTGCGCTGGTCTTTACAACGGACATCGCAAAGGAGCTAGATGCCGCTCGACCGTTCTTGCAGGCCTTAACCTCTAAGGATCGATACCGAATAGAGCTGTTCCAGCTGGGTGAAGGATCAGCAGAAACCAGCACTGCTGCTAAGCTAGAAGAAGTCAGACTCAGGATTCACAACATAAGCGAATTCTCTTCAGATGTCTTTGAAGGCCTGCTGGCTGAAGCAATAGAAAGACTGACACCTTCGGCCCATGATGCTAGCCACTCTAACGAGTCTTGAAACGCTCGATAGTGGAGATTCTCTTCTCCAGGACGCCTGTTTCAAGTTCTACCTGTTCAAGCAATCTCGCGACGATCTCTATCTGATTCAGCAAGGACTGAAGACTTGTAGACTCGGCCTCCTTTTCTGTCTGATTGTACAGCATGCTCTCCGCACTGTCTGAGAGGGGGATTAGGGTATCCTGAATGGTTTTGAGTCGAGCGTTCACCTCCTCAAGCACTGCGACTGTCTGGTTTAGGGACTGAAGTCTACTAGTCAAGCTTTCTTTGGCATCCCTAGACAAGGTAATCCGGACCTCCTGCTATTTGATGATCTCTGACGCTCTCTTCTCTATCTCTTCCAGTCTGGAACCAAGTGATTCAAGGCGCCCAACAATCTCATTCAGGCTTTCTCGCACTAGACTCAGTGATGTCTTTTCTGCAGGTTTCTCTGACTCCTGACGTCCTTCAATCTTTCTTAGCTCGCTGAAAACTTCGATTAGTTTCCTTGCCCGATCTTCAACCGACTCGAGTCTTCTCAGGAGGCCCTCCAGTGGAACGTCTTCAAGACGACTCTCCAGACCTTCCATCTGCTCAAGGATTCCCTCTATCTCAGATTCCCGAGCTTGAACAGCGGGAGGAGTTTCGACTCCCTTAGTCGATTTGACAGATGGCGCATCTGCTTTGGGACTGATGACTAGCACTTCTCCTGTCTTCGTTGGCGGTCCAATGCTTTGACCCTTAGCTAGCCAAGCAGGTAGCAGGTACTTGCGGGCAACCTCTTCAAGGGGATTGTTTACGAATATGACGAATGTTGCTAGTCCTTTTGGAGAGTCCCACATGGCAAATTCCAACGCATCTTCCCTCATGAATAGACACGATGCTATTCCTTTCTTCAGACTCTGATACAGATCCAGGTCTAGAAGCCATCTGCTGAAAAGGAGAGCAAATGCGGGAATCTGTTTCAGCTTGTCAGTGTGGAAGAGCACCTCGTCAGACGGTCCGCTCAGCCCCTTCACGGACTCTTTCATCCACGTTGCGGGGTTGAACTTGCCTGTTGGTATCTTCAGGGAGATTCCCTCCATTACCATTCTGTCTGAGTAGTCTGCCCGGAGTTGTTCAACATAGTCGATGTTCGGCTCCTCGAACTCCGCGGAAATGGATTCTTCAAGTCCATGCTTGATAACAAGGCGCACGATATCATGGGGTGAATATCCCTTTGACCAGAATGTCACTACTTGCTTGCCCCCTGAAGGAGATTCCTTCAGATCACCTAGAAAGACAACCAGTTTGTCTTCTACAAGACCCTGTTCACCTGTGATCAGAAGGCCAGAGCGTCGAGGAGTATCTATGGCTCTGTCAGACATCAAACGGACTGCTTGGTCCGCTGGAGCTATGTAACGCTCCTGATTGGACTTAGTCTTGAGAGTGCCCTTCAGACCCTTTGCAGTCAGTCCGCGTTCGACCCAACCGGTCTGAAGACCCGTATCAGGAAGCCTTGAGCAGAGATAACCCAGAGAGTTTCCGCTGGCGTACAGCGCTTGAAGTCTGGTGGCAATATCCTCGTCTATTGACATCCACTACACCTTCCCCATTTTGACAGTTCAGTAGAGGCGAGTATTGTATATCTTCGTCTGTAGGGACTTAGAGCCATAGAGAACCTGAATTCTGATGCTCGCCTTTCCTTTCTCAAAGGACATGGGCACCAAATTCATCCCGATAATCTGGTCAGTGTTGGGACTCACCTCGTGTCGTTCATTTGTTACTTCTGACACGCCATCTTCGGTAATCAGCGATACTATGATTCTGATTCCGACTACTGCAGAGCTAGGATTCTTGACCCTAAGATCATACTTGAATGGCTTGCCCGCAACCAAGGCATCAGGAACGTTTCCCATAACAACGGATAGGCCCATTTGCGATGCCTCGAGAGGTCGTCCTTTGGGCCATTCGGGAATCTTACCCAACTCAAGTAGGCGGGAGAGTGAGGTCTTCATCTCGCGTAGTTCCAGGCCGAGCTCAGACGATGCCGCTCCTATATCAAAAGATCCGTCATTGGCCTGATAGAAGGCGAGGACTCGGCGGTCAGCTTCGATAAGGTCACTAACACCTTCAAGTATCTCCAGAATGGCATTTGGCAGCTCGTGAGCTTCTTGGAGGGAGTAGTATCTTCCGCCCTCCACTGCTTGCGCAATGCTCTTGAAGGACTCCTTGACCAAGGGATTGCATCCACACACGAATATGAACACCGTAGTTCCGAATATTCTCTTGAGCTCCCTAACTTCGTTCTTAGGATCGTGGCCCTTTGGGCAGCCGTCTGGGAAGTGATCATCCGCCAACGAGTTATATTCTCGACCATGCGGGGGTGCGTCGCCTACAAGCAACAACACCTTGTAAGCGTTCATGTCCCAAGAGAGGCGTGATCTTGCATCATGAAGCCCGTCAGCCACGGCCTCTGGCGTGTCACCGCCTTCTGATGGCTTGAGCTTCGAGATCTCTTTGTGAACTGTCTTAATATTGCTAGTAAAATCGAATATCCTCGTCACATAGGTTCGATCCTGCGGAGGATGGTCTCTATAGGATACAATCCCAAACCTAATACTGAGTCCCTTGGTTCGTGTGACAACCTTCTCAACGATGTCGAATAGACTGTCCTTCACCGCCCGAATATCATCCTTCATCGAACCGGTTGTGTCAACTACAAATGCAACGTCAAGTTTGGGTCTATACAGCCCAATCCACTCCGAGTCAGTCTTGGTCCTGCCACAATTAAGCTTTTGCCGACAAGACTATGCATAGGAGATTTTAGGGGCTTGGTCTCAGCAATCAGTCGTGGCTCAGATGACTCAGACTGACCTACTTTTGGAATTTGACTTTGAAGGGGGAACGATACTTCACGCGGTGATGGAGAGAGTCAACGCTCCACTAATCTTGGAGGAAGTAAAGGTGAAACTACCGATTGAGGGGAGAGCAGCTCTCATTAGGAATGAGATGCAGATTACTCTCGGTATCGGAAAGGGGAACGTCAAACCAACCAAAGAAGTGAAACGAGGAGATGTCGCGTATATGCCACTGGGAGACAATCTTTGCATCTATCTAGAAGACATGACAACGTTCAGTCAGGTCACGGTCCTCGGCCGAATCACTTCAGATCATGAAACACTTGAAACGCTGAAATCAGTTAGACGAGGAGCCGCAGTTGAGATTCGTTTCCCAAAGGACTGAGTCTACAGTCTTTGGAGATTCCGCAGCAGAGCCTCCGTTTCATCCGGCTCAACGACTGTCGGATCTATAATCATGCCGGGTTCATTCGTTTCTATGACAACCTCGATTCCTGAATCACCGACTCTCTTGATGCCAGAGCTTGATAGAGCCCGTACTCTGATCTGTGTAGTATCAAACTCTGTCTTTCCAGCCGATTCGACAACCCTGACATCTCGTTTCAATCTGGACTTCGTGATCCGGAGCTGCTCCTTCAGCTGCGCCACCTCAAGTTGGAGGTTCATGCGCTCATTGTTGACCTCTTCGAATTGTGCCTTGACTGCTTCAAACTCTTCACGGTCAACATGATTCTTGGTTTGGTCAATCCAAGTTATGGTTGTGCCATCAAACCTGCGCTTGGTTGATACTTGGCCCAACGACTTCAGAACTGCTATTACATCGTATATTCGACGCTTGGGGGTTTCAAGAAGGTCCGCAAGGATATCACTTCGAATTCCTTCCTCCCCACTCTCCTTTAGTAGCCTAACGGCATTCTCTGCCAGCTCAGTCAGTTTCAAAGCGGCACCCCAGTGACAGGCGGCGAGTATCTCCTCAGGACACTCTTCCTTTATATCACGCATGAAGGATATTTAAACCTAGGTGTTATGTTTCCGATTTTCTCAATGAGTCTCCAAATAATCACAGTCATTATTAATCGTCACTTATGTCTTAAAATCGTCATTTCCGTTCCAAGGTGAATGACTCGACCTACATTCACACCGCTAATTTCATAACGTGCGTTTGTGCCCCGAGGACTATCACTTTCGACTACCTCCTGTGGAGGAAACAGAGATGACTAGGAAGAAAGTAATCATAATGGGCGCAGCAGGACGCGATTTTCATAACTTCAACGTGCACTTCAGAGAAAACAAGGACTATGAAGTGGTGGCATTTACAGCGGAGCAGATACCCGGGATTGGAGATAGAATGTACCCTCCCGAGCTATCTGGTAAGCTGTATCCTGAGGGTATCAAGATCTTCCCTGAAGAGATGCTCCCTGAGCTGGTTGAGAAATTCGGAGTGGAGCAATGCATTCTTGCATACTCAGACCTTTCGTATGACACAGTCGGTCACAAGATAGCTTGGGTCAACAGCATCGGTGCTGACATTCGATTTATGGGGACCCACACCACGATGCTCAAGAGCTCAAAGCCCGTCGTTGCAGTCTGCGCGGTGAGGACAGGCTGTGGGAAGAGTCAGACCTCGCGTCGTGTGAATCAGATCTTAGTGGACCTGGGTCTTAGACCTGTGAACATCAGACATCCGATGCCATATGATCCGGACTTAACAACACAGATTTCGCAACGCTACGGTACTCTAGAGGACCTTGAAAAGTACAACTGTACGATAGAGGAACGAGAAGAGTACGAACCCATGATCAACATCGGTGTTATACTATACGCTGGTGTTGACTATGGCAAGATT
Source organism: Candidatus Thorarchaeota archaeon SMTZ1-83 (assembly GCA_001563325.1). Next base: position 9,752 of record LRSK01000026.1, on the reverse strand, counting down.
CTCGAGGAGGCAGAGAAGGAAGCAGATGTGATCACCTGGGATGGTGGGAACAACGATTTCGCATTCTACGAACCGGATCTGCTCATCGTCATAGCCGACCCTCACAGACCCGGCCACGAGATATCATACTATCCAGGTGAAACTAACCTAAGAATGGCAGACGTTGTAGTTATCAACAAGGTCGAAACAGCGGACTATGACTTTGTGGAGGAAGTCAGAAACAACATCATGGATGTGAACCCTGAAGCGATCATAATCGAAGCGGCTTCGCCGGTCAGTGTTGAAGACTGGACTCTTATCAAAGGCAAGAGAGTTCTCGTCGTTGAGGATGGTCCTACTGTTACGCATGGTGAGATGCCCTACGGTGCAGGGTACGTTGCTGCACGTAAGGCCGGAGCCACAATCGTAGATCCCCGACCTTTTGCGGCGGGCTCCATTAAGGACACCTTCGAGAAGTACACCCATCTTGAGGACGTCCTCCCGGCAATGGGGTACGGCAAGAAACAGATGAAAGAACTCGAGAACACAATTAACAAGGCAGACGTGGATGCAGTCGTCATTGGAACGCCGATTGACCTTGCCAGTCTTCTGAGAATCAACAAACCGAGTGTCCGAATCAGGTACGACCTTCAAGAGATTGGAAAGCCCGATCTGGAGGACGTTCTTGCAGAGTTTGTTAAGAAGCATGATCTGACGAAGTCTGTCTAGGTGTCAAATGCCAGAAATGCGAGTAGGGAGCCGAAAGACTACCTTGTGAATGCGTTCTACCAAAGCTCTTGAGATGTTTCTAGATCACGTGCTTCCAAGTCCATGTAGAGGACTGCTTGGAACACGTAGGGAATGGCAACGAAAAGCAGCCCCGAAATGATGACAGGAAGCAGGCCACCTATCCATCCAAGACCGAAGGTAAGGCCAAGTAGGAACATTCCTACGATGATGTCGAGAATCAAAACTACGATACCAAGCACAATCTGACCGCCAAACACATGCCAGAACTGCCCGCCTGTCAAATCGAATGCCCTCCGCACAGAATCAAGTGCAGACTTGTCTTCCACTATCACCACTGCGGCCGTTGGAGCAAGTCTAATGCTAACGTAGAGTACCAGAATGAACGTGACGAGAATGACAATAAGAAACGTTGTGAGCGCTTCTATGGTCAATGGGGCAAGTAGCATGTAGAACAGTGCTGGTGCAAACAAGACAGCGCTTATGAGACCCACTATCAATTGTGCCATTATCAGTGTCCCTGAACGTCCCATGGCGACAGACACACTTTCGCCCATATGAGCTTGGCCCCGGCCGTAGTCATCGATTGAATACTTGATTGTTGCTCCTACTAAAACAGCATATACGATCATGCTGACAACCATGAGTAAAAGGCTTACTGAAACAAACGTATTCATTACGTCTGGTGGGAGAAGGCCAATTTGCATCAACGTGAAGAGTCCGACGAAGAATGTGAATGGGTCAGTGCCCATGTATCCCATGAGAAGCTGTGCTGATCCCGGATCGCCGAATATCATCCATAGCACAAAGAATCGGACAACTGTGAAGATTGCCGAGAGTATCCCAAAGAGAATGATGAATGTCAGGATATTCCTACCCCAAACTGAGAGCGTTCTGGAGACAAGTCCGGTGGCACTAACTACGAAGTCGCCCTTGGGGGGTTCTTGCTCGTCTATTCCTGGTCCTGTGCCTATCTCCATAATTGTTCCTCCACGTCATGAACACTTGAAGCGGCTTATAACTACTTCCGAGGACGCAGGACTGATTTCACCTTGAGTCTACGCGGGCTTTGGCCTTACGTCTGATATCTCCATAAACTTCAACCCGCCAGCCTTCTCGAGTATCTCCTCAAAGGATAGTATGAAGACATTGGGTGTGATTTCTGCACTATTCTTGGTCAATTTCTGAATCTCAAGGACTAGGGTATCATGACTTGAACTGGAGGTGTCAGAAGGGGCAACATAGAGATTCAAAACATCCATACTGTATGGATCGTTCATATCCTCCTTTGCCACCTCGATCTGTGCCTCCTCAACTCCACTCAATGCTATAATGTCAGTTCTTAGAGCAGTTAGGTTCACTGTAGCACCCTTGATCTTCTTCTCTGCTAGCCCCATGACTTCTATCTGGGCCTGAGCATCGTTCGTCCGACCAATGTCCCAGAAGAAGGGACCATCAAGTCCACAACAGGGGCATTTGCCCTGCTCATGCTTCGATGATACATCTCCAAGGAGAAAACCCTCGAAGACTGTACCAGTACTGTCAAGATGGAAGAGAACGGTGTGGCCAGGCTCATCTTCTCCGACGAACTCGTAGGTGCCATCATCGTCAAGCTTGACGAACTCCCATGACATCATCAAAGGTGAGAGGTTGTGGTAGGGTCCATTGTACTCGCATTGAACTGCAAATGACACCTTGCTTTCAGAAGATGCGTATCCACCGACAACACGAACCTCCTTTGCGCCCTTATCTGTGAGCGTCTGAACGATATCGTCTGCTACTCGGGGATAGATCTTCTCTCCCGCAAGCAAGACCACGACCTTCTCAGGCGCTTCATAGTCGGCTTCAGCCATTGCCCGGAAGAATCTGTTCCTGAGGTAGCTGGGCATCCCTGCAAAAGCATTGGCCTTGAAAGCCTTGGCGAGCTCTACAAGTTTGTCACTGGGTATCGCGCCCCCTGCGCTGGTTGCGGTATAGAACTTGCTTAGCTGCTTTAGTCCGACATTCACAGCATGCCAGCCTAGATGAGGTGCATAAGGGAACAAGTTCATGCTGGAAAGCTCCCACCCACTCTCGACAAAGGGGTCAATTGCCATTTGTCCACATTTGACACTGTTCTTTGCAAGCAGCTCGTTGTCGTATCGAGTCAAGAAGACAGGTGACGGAAGTCCGGAAGCCCGACCTGAACTCAGCCAAAACTGAAGCGGAGCATAGTTGTATGTAAGCCGCTCTTTCAGCCGCTCCATTGCACTAGCCGCACCAATCTTGAGCTTGACTCTAGCTCCGTTATTGCGCAGGAAACTGTACTGTTGGCTATTGCCAGACTCCTTGGAATAGCTCATGAGGTTCCTGATTATCTCGGCAGGGTCACGTTCCTGACCATCCACCTCAGATGGGTTGAGGGCAAATTCCCGCAGGTGGTCCTTATAGTCAACTTTTCTTACTAGCGGGATATTGTACTTCGCCCAGTCTTCCACACATGTGATATTAAACGGGTCCACGTTGTTGTCCTTAAACAGACGACGATAATAGGGATGATTCGGCCATATCTGGTAACGGATAAAAGCCCTAAACTTCTGGTCCTGTAATTCTTTGATCTCTCGATGGTTTGTCCTCTTGAGCTCCTTAAACGTGAAAGTCGTCTTTGTCAAAATGGCAGCCTCCGGTATCAGATTCGTGCGTACTGCCGGCATGGCATTGGGGTCTGTAATAAAAGTTGTGAGAAGAAGAGCGGACGTAATACACCCACTGATTAGGAGCACGAAGTAGAAATCCATATAATAGTAGGGACCCCATCCTTCAATCAACCCACATCCTACGTTTGCGGAGCGTACTAGTATTGTCTGAATCCGATGAAAAATTGCAAAGAGGAATCATAGAGCTGGAGAAGGGAAACTACAAGAAAGCATTTGGAGTCTTCAAAGAGGTCTTCGAAGAGCGGAAGGAGAGACTCCTCAAGAGAGTCCAAGAGAATCCAAAATCGCCGACACTGATGCTCGAGTCTCTGCATATGATTCACGGACTGGTATGGCTGAGAGTCGCTGAAGCAGGAAAGGACAGAAGGAACGCCTTGGAATTGTATGGAAGAGCAGTCGGAACAGTGGAGGCCGCAAGGACTGCACTTGGACCTCTTGTTGGGGGACTCGCTCAGTGGGCAAAAGAACAGAACATCAAGGTGGTATACAACAAGGCAAGAGGGCTCCTTGCTGCCACGACTGACCTTGAAGAGATGGCGAAGAAAGAGCTTGAGGCATATCTTCGGATGACATAGTCACTTCTGCATGCGGCAACTACACCAGCGAGCTAGCGTTTGCTCATATGTTCTGACCATTCCTTAGCGGGGAATCTTTCCCGCATCAGCTCAAGCTCCGAGAGAACGGCCTTCTCCAAGTCGATCTTGAAGTGGTTCGCGAGTTGCACAAAGAGAGAGAATACTTGAGCGAACTCGCGCGATAGATTGCCCTTTGTCGGGGCTTCGTGTCCCAACCCTACTACTTTGTATCCTTCATCAACCGTTATGTGGCGAGAGATTTCTCCAAGCTCCTCGATCAAGTGAGCAAAGATCAGAGACGGGCTGAACCTATCCCAGCCACGTTCGCGTTCGAAATCTGCCTTCTTCTTCTGAATTTCGGTTAGGTCCATCTAGGTCATCCTCTCTATAATCTGCATTACTTGGGCTGTTGCCTGGTCTAAGACCCCTTTTGAGACATTCGCCAATTCTCCCAACGGAGTGTCATCAGGCAATGGATCTCCTCCCAGAAACATGGCCTCACTCACAACTCCCATCATCACAGCAGGAGGCAAGATTGCGCATGCGAGCTTCATCCCGGAACGGACACCCTCGATATTCGTGACTATGTTCCAGATACGAGATCCATCTGTACAGCGGCATTCGTCAAGGAGGCGGGCTCCCACAATTGGTTGAGTCCTGGTGACCTCCACGGCAAGCAAGTCAACAGCATATCCCGGTTCATCATCATAATGGACCAGCTTCTTCTGAAACCTGCTCACAATCCGTAGTGCGTAGTTGACCTCTGCAACTGTTTCGCGTTCGCTGTTAGATTGGGGTGCGTAGCCCTGTGAATCAATTGCCGATCGGAAGATATCCTCAAAGTCATCAATGGCGCTCACGAGATTCTGTGTCGCCTCCAGTTCAGCCACGGATTTAGCGTCTACATACGAGTACTTCACCTCATAGAAGAGGGCTCCGGCCTTCTTCAGGGCCTCACCCAATCTTCCGTACTCTACGTGAAATCGTAGCTTCCGATTGCTGACAACACTGTTTAGATGTCGAAGCGCATCTTCCAAGACTAGGATTCTGGCGTCTTTTGCTGTATCCAATATCGTTCACCAGGGATGTTCATGAGCGATTCAACTAGTTGCTATTCAAGCCATCTGAGGAGGCGCCAAGAAGTGATATAAAGCTAGATGAACTAACGCGTTCAAAGATACTAGTATTTGCCTTACGGGGTGCGCGGGTTGATCCAAGGGTTGTTCATAATAGCCGAAAGCGGGCTTTGTCTAATCAGCAAAACCTATGGACAAGCAGGAGAGGGCGGAATTGATGACAACCTCGTTGGAGGCTTTCTGCAAGCAGTAGGCTCTTTTGGTGAAGAGCTCCGTGGTGGAGGAGTACTGGAGGATATGTCCTTTAGGGGATTCAAGATTGTCCTTTCAAGACACGAGAAATTCATGGTCGCAGGGATGATCGACCAAATAGATGATAGAATCTCCGCGAAGGCAGTCCTGTCTGATGTCGGAAAGGAATTCGACAAGAAGTATAGTAGCATACTTGACGATTTCGACGGGAGTCTGGACCGCTTTGTAAGCTTCATGCCAAGGATAGATGAGATCACGAAGGATGGGCATGCTGCGGAGAAGAGGGTCATAGTTCCTGTTTTGAAGGGCAAGGTTTCGCCGATGCTAGTAAGACTCGGTCAAATGAGCCAGACCGTGTTCGATGTGGCGAAGAAATGTGGCGGCAAGATGACATCCAATGACATAGCCTACGAGCTAAAACTGCCGATCAAAGAGGTAGTGAAGGCCCTTCACACGTTGGAAGACATGCAGATGCTTGAGTGGAAGGAAGTCGGCTGAGCATCTGAAATCAGTCATGTGCTGCGGTCAGTCGTCATTGAGTCTGACCCATCTCGTTCCCTGTAGCGATTACTATCAAGCCTATGACTATCAGTCCAGGTGCTAGTACACCGGCGATCGTGTATGATCCATTGAACACTACATCAGCTAGGACATGACGGAGGGCATGGATCACTCTTCCCGCGAAGAACACGAAGAAGCCAAATCCTAGGAGGAAATTCGATTTTCGAAGGATTCCGCCAGATTGCCATGCAAGATACCAGAACAGCAGTGGAATAAAGAGCGCGTAGAGACCTCCTGCACCACCAGAAAGAGCCTGTCTCGTGAACGTGTCTAGAGGAACGAAACCAAGAACAACACCAATGCCAACGGCAGGGATGGCGAAGATTATCTGAGCCCATAACTTCCCGAATATCATGAATGCTGCTGTTGCTGAGAGTACTGCAAGTGCCATCCATTGGAAGAAAGCCCCTGCGCTCAGCCATGGAGTCGCATCTGGAAGTAATGGAGTAAGACCGCCCTCATACAGAGAGGTGGGGTCGGCATAGAAGTCTCCAACGAAATAGAAACAGCGGCCTACAGCGAGCAACAGGAAAAACAAGGCCATGGCAAGTTGGAACGGGTTCCGGGTCTTGCGATACCTAAAGAAGAGAAGGAAGAGGAATATGAAGAAGTAGTAGCCAACTACCAGGAACCATAGCCCAATGTGGACTTCTCTTATCGCCATATCGACGGTCTGCAACATACTACTCGCTCCTAACGATTCTATCTCCGGTCTAGCAACGTTCTTTTCCTTCGGTGACAAATAAGTCTATTCTGACTGCAGTTGGTGCGGTATAATAGGAAACGAAAGGATGGATACTCAGGTCCGAATATCTCCCGTGCCATGACAGTTACGGCGGGACGTAGTCATCAAGACCTGAATTTCTTGGGTCCAGTTTTGCTTTGTCTTCTGACCTGAATCCAATTCATGAATTCACCAAAACTATGAACATCACTGTCGATGCTAGAACACTAATTAGTTGCATGGAATAGTGGGTATGCACACTTCCGCAAGAATCTTAATCCATGACAGATTTATGGCAAGCTCATCGGGAACGTCAGATGCGAGGACAAAAGTGCATAATCGCTGCACCAAATCGTAATAGCTTCTTGACACATCCATAAGAGAGTTCAGGATGGCCTTGAGGTCTTCATCAATAAACGGATAGTACTTTGTGATAGTTCCAAGCGGTTTCATTCTGCTTCTCGCCCTCGAGAGCCATACGCAAATACAACGGATAAGGAACTACATGACCAAGATATATGTAATGATGTCGAGCGCATTCGTCAAAACGCAAAAACGTAAGCAAGATACGCGATACGTAGTCTTAAAAGACATGGGAATATAATACATACGGGTTGTATCACATTGTCTGATAAAAAGGAAAAAACAGAGAGAACCTCTCTTCGTGACAGAGTCTTGAAAAACCTAGCAGCAGAAGGATTTGAGGGAGAAGAGCGTGATGTCCCCGTGGTTGCAAGGATGAACAGACGTGTCGTAGAAACCCTAGATTCACTTGTGGCAGTTGGCATTTTCAAAAGCCGGTCCGAAGCAGCAGCAGCTCTTGTAGAGGGCGCAATATCCTCAAGAGAAGATCTATTTGATGACATTAGAAAGCAGGCTGCAAGCCTAAGCAAACGACAGGACGAAGCCATGAAGCAAGCACAAGAGGCCATTCTTGGAAAACTGGAGTAAAGCAAATTTTCTTGACTCAATAAGTGAAATCAACAAGATATGCACAATCGTGTTGGTTTTGGCAAACCGCAAAGCTACGATTGGAGTGCGATATGTTTACTCTAGCCCTTTTGCCTTTGCGCACCTGAAAGAAAACAGAAGAACCGCAATTCCAATTATAATCAGAATGATAGCCGCAATGAAACTGCCTCTATATGCATCAGCATTGGTTAAACCTTGACCTATGAGAATATCTGCAATTGGTCCCGCAACCAGCGTAGCTGCTATTCCCCAACTCAGGAAAAAGGTTGCATTGTAGTAGGCAAATAACCTACCACGATATTCTTCGGGTGCCATCTCCGCCACAATTGAATAGCTTGAGGCTTGTATTATCACCTGAGAGCCGCCTATGAGAAAGGAAGCAAGTAGAGCCAGCATGAATGACGGTGTGACAATAAGCCACGATATGGCAGCTATTGCCATTATAGTCCCAGTAACCATTACACGGTTGTCGTCGGTTCTCGCACTAACTGATCCTATAATTAGTCCAGCAAACATTGAGGCGATACTCCCCACATTGCTGTACAAGGCGATAGCCTCTCCTGAAGCATTGAATCCTGTAGGATCAGCTAGGAATAGACTGCTAATAATGGCTATAGAATTCCTTCCGAAATTAATGAAGATTAAAGCTAAAATGAATATCAAATAGCCAGTGCGCAATGCTGAGGGAAGCTCACTTAGAGAATGTTGCTCTGAGGATTCGCTCTCATCAGTGCCATCAAAGCTCTTCGCATTGTTAAGGCGAATCGAGAAGTAGACAATGAAGCTGGAGAATATCTGACAATTGCAGCAATGTAGAATATGATTCCACTGGCAAATCCCAGCCCGTTGTCATAGAGAACTCTTACACAACGTGCTCAATCGATATTCAGGTTCATTGAAGCCCAGCTAGAGCCATTTCCCAAATCGGAGTTTCAAAGGATTGGACTCGATCCGACAACTGCAGAAACGTGGGTACGGCTGATTGAGTACATGCAAAGTCAACCAAGAATAAAGGTGACTAAAATGGGGGCTTCCACATATATCGAGAAACTTGAAAACAGATACCTTAGCATGTTGAGAAAACGGATTCTCGATTCAAGCCTGTCTTTGAAGGAGAGAACCCAGACGATGGACGACTACATCAACGCACTTCTGACCCTTGAGAAGATTGAGGATGGAAGATTAAAGCAATGAAACGAAAGCTCATCCAAGCAACTCCTTCACGCGCCTAAGATAGCTTCCAGTGTCAGGGTAGGAATCTCTTGTCCGCAATAAGGACCCCTATCTCCTTAATTTGAGAAGAAATCCTACTCCTCAGAGTCTTGACACCCAGAGAGTCAGTGATATTGAGTGCGCTTTCAAGCGTCTCAAGAGCATCTTTGAACTGACTATGTTTTATGTAGAATTCGGACTTCAGCAATGCGGAGTACATTCGGAGGCCAGGCAACTCCTTCTCCAATGCAAAGTCCTCAACCTTGGAAAGCCATTTGCCTGGGACAGGCGCCCTGGCATCATCTGTCGATTCACCTCCTAATGCAATCTCGACTCGCGCCAAGTCAAGGAGAATCCGATTCTGATTTGTGCCTCTGGGAATACGCTCGGCCATTTCCCATGCTTTTGTCAGACGTTCCCGCGCAGCTAATAGGTTGCCCTTTCTTAGCTCAACAACTCCTGAAATGTGATAGTAGTTGAGTAGATGAACTTCTACGCCAGCTTTCATTATCATAGGATAGACTGTTTCCAGAAGTTTCTCAGCTTCACCAGTTCGGTCTTGCAGCGCCAACGACCAAGCTTTATAGTAGTACAAGGGGGGACTGGCAACAGGACCACAGCATTCAAACCCCCGGTTTATCCATTCCAGAGCCTGAACACCATCATTCAATGTGTTAAACAATCGAGAGAGAAGCATGTAGGTTGTGTCGGTGACGTATTTGCCAGCTGCCATCTCGAAAATCTCAGCATGACAAGAAATCGCAAGATCGTATTCTCCAACTGTTTCAAATGCAATGGATGAATCGTTCAGAACTTCGCTGATAAGAACAGGCACTCCTAGGTCTTCTGCCAGTTTGTAGAGCTCTTCGAATAAGATGATTGAGTCATGCACACTGACACACCTAAGGATATTCCCCTCATAAAGCATGTTCATGTACTTGTACAGTGGGTCGTCATA
>LRSK01000025.1 GCA_001563325.1 Candidatus Thorarchaeota archaeon SMTZ1-83 | reverse complement strand
ATATTGGAGGAAACATTGGGTCTTGTTGAAACAACGATGACTCCCTGTCCAGTTGCTCTCTGAAGCATGACCATTGATTCACCTGTAGTCACATCTGCGGCCGAATGTCTAGTATAACTCTCCGGTACAAGATTGCTGGCCTCTTCGAGTACAACCACGTGATGAAGACCGGGTCTAATGCCTCTTTGGAGTGCACAGTCAAAGATACGTTTTGCAATCAAGTTGTACAACAGTCTAGCGGCCTCCATGCCACCTGTTCCTGCAACATGCCGAAGATCAAGAATCACACGCTTGTCCATCAGTTTGGAGATTCTCACCGCATTAGGCCCACCACCAAGTATCGAACCAAGTGGCTCCCGTGAGAGTATCTCCAGACGATTCGTCAGTGCATCCCGAGTCATTCCTCCAATTCGGTCATTGCCTGCCAAATCCGAGATTGCCTTAAGGAGGCTCTGAACCGAGTTCCCCTTTCTCTGCTCCTCTGCAACTTTGAGAATTGCCTCCCGTAGAAGCCTCTCCATTGCCGGAGATAGTTCCGAGGTGGTTCCTCTCTCAGTAAGCACTTCTCTTAGTATCGCAAATGTCGTATGAGCATGCCTCTCATGGGAGTCAACCTCAGAATCCATGAAGTCTATCACAAATGATGAATCGATTCCAGGTCGTAATACGAGTATTTCTCCATCACATGAGTCCAAGAGGTCTACATAATCAGACCCTTTGATATCAAACACCCACCAAGGAGTCTTTGACTTTCTACTCAGTTCCGCCATGAGATGTTTCACGAGAGTAGTCTTTCCAGTACCTGTGGCCCCAAGGACGGCCACATGCTCTCGCAACCATTCCGTCCGGAGCCCAACAGTGTTCAACCGTCGCCCACTATAGACAGCCTGACCAATTCTCAATTCATTGTCTACTAGTTCCTTGGCAGGTATTGAAAAGTCGGGAACTTGAGAAGCAGCTATCACTGGCAACTGCTGAACGGGAGTATTCACAAAAGCGACCAACCTACTAACATGAGTTCTCTGTCGGGTCATGTGCCGGCGCAGAAGCAATCTCAAGGCAGACTTCCTTCCAATTGCCTTTCTCTTCAAACGAATACTATCATCATCGCCCCATATTGAGTGAACTAGTCCGGTAACCCGTTCTTGAACCTCTTTCATGTGCACTGAGGTATCAGACTTCATCAAGATGTGGACAGTCGTGTCAAACCAACCGGCACTGCTTCGAATCTCTTCATAGTGACGTACAAGTTTCCTTTTCTTGGACTGATCAGCTAGTGAGTCTTCCTTCCGTTTTTCCTTTTCGCGGATCGTGCTCCACTGTTTCTCCATTCTCTTCTGTTCTCTTCCTCGTTTTGCTTTTGAGAAGACACAGGAGAAGACCACATCGCATCCTTGTTTCAATACTGTAGAGAGGAAAGTACCCACCTGCGAACTCTCAGCCAAGGGTAGAACACGCGGCTCTCCTGTGAGTATCATCAAGGCGTTTCTATCTGCTTCAAAGGAAAGACCAGAATAACTATCGAACTCGGCATCAATCAGTCTTAGTGACGCTTCTGTAAGACTCTCACCTTTGAGTTGATGCAATTCAATATTGTTCAAGGAGGCCAAGAGAATTGCCTCAGTCCGAGTAGCTTCTCTTCTTAATAGCTCAGCAATCTCATCAAGCGCCTTTCCTGATGCAGTGATGAAGATGCGGAGATAGGGCTCACCATTCAATACCCCGGTTTCGTAAGTCATATTCACACGTCCATCCATTCCGGCACGCATTGCCAGCAGGAAGCTCGTGTCGTATTCGGGACGTTCATTCTCTCCAATACGGACAGAGCCCGCAACAGAAGTGATGTCAAGGCAACATACTCCAACCACATGCTGGTGAGAGCGCAGCACTAGTAGGTCATTGACGACCTCCAATAGAGTCTGTTCTGAGAGCAATCTCTGTGTCAGCACAAGACAACCCATGGATAGAGGCACTCCACAGATCAAGATCTCCACTAGAAATCTAAATGGAATAGACACAGAATTCACCAGACCTGCCAGAGGGAGTATATACACAAGAAGCAGATAGAATGCACAGCACACGATTCCTAGAATCCAACCCAATTCTATTCCACGCCATAGTCTTGGATGATTCTCCCAATATGCTCCTTCTCTCATGTCTTCCTCGTGCAGCCTCTCACTAGACATTCATTATCACCACATCTGAGAGCAAGGCAATGAGTATCTTCTCTCGGTCATACGTCCAGCTACTCGTATTCTCTGTTGACATATGAACTCCCCCCGATATCCACCAGTGTCCAAATTGACCGAATATAGTCCTCTGCATCGGTAGGAGGTTAAAAACCAATGAGTGGACTCATGAACAAATCAGAAACCCGTTCTCACTCCTCCGTGAGTTCACAGTCTGATAATAGAGATTCATGAAACTCAGCAAAATCATCGAGGTGTTGCCCCTGAGGAGGCTTAGTCTAGCTGTAATCCTTGCAATTACGCTGTCAATTGCTCTCTCACTGATAAATGCAGAGAATGCAATTGCAGAGGAGGATTCTATCGTGCTAAGAGGGAGCTTAGTACCTATCAGTGCAAGACTTCTTCAGAATGGGTCCTACGGAGATCCTGTAAGTGAGCAGCGTTTGGACTTCTATGATTGTCTGCTGAACTCCTTCATAGGCTCCTCATTGACAGACAGCAATGGCTACGCCTTGATATACTGGAACCTCACTTTCGACCACCCACTTGGTCCCACTCTGCTCAATGTGACTTTCGAAGGCAACGATACACGTTCTCTTGCTCCATCATGTCAATGGACAACCGTGACAGTTGTTTCAGCTACGCACATAGACTTAGAATATACTCAACAAGCCTATCACCCTGGAGACCAAATCTCATTCTCGGTCGAACTCTTTAATGACCAAGACGAAGCTATCGGGAATGAATTGATAGCTATCTATCATGACGATATTCTACTCGCTGCAGATTACACAAATGAAACAGGTCAAGTGACATTCAACCTAGGCTGTAACACATCTTGGTGCTCCTTAGGCAACAATGAACTCAAAGCAGTCTATGAACCAGCCACGTCAACATATCACAACAAATCTGAGCATTCTATTATAATTGACGTACAACAGATTCTGCCATCAATTGAACTGGAGGACATGAATGGGACCCAGCTCCAGCCAGACGAGTTCCTATGGTTGAAGTTGAATGTGAGTGCCGAGGGTGAGGGCCTCCCTAGCGCCAATCTGAGCGTTCTGTTGGATGGCAACTTCGTTTCCAGCACCACAACTGACCCATTCGGAGCGACTGAGCATCTAGTGCATGTTGATTACTTGGTGGATTTGGGTCCACACACAGTAAGAATAGAGTATGGTGGCACAGAACGTCATGCGGCCGCTTATCTTGAAGTAGACATTGTGGTGACAAGCCCAGCCATAGTTTCCCTGGTGTTACCAGACTACACAATCATTGGAGATGAATCTCAGATACGGTTGGAAGTTCACGATTCACTTCGTAGACCGATCCCAGGAGTTCATATCGCCATCCAAGATGAACCTACAAATGAAACACTCAACATTCCTGTACCTCCAGGCCATACAATCACCCAATTTCAGCATGTTTTCAGAGGCCCAACTGGCATCAGAGGTCTACTGACCAAAGTCTTAGGGAATCCCTACCTTACAAACACAACCCGATTGTTCTCAGTGACTGTTTGGCTCAAGCCGGTAATTTCGATTATTGAAACCAATATTCTCGGCTATGCTTCCCCTGCGCAAAGCTTCTCACTTCGTGTCCAACTCAACTCGAGTGAAACCGGTCTTCCTGATCGACTAATCGCGGTCCGGATAAACAATACTGTCCTACCATCTCAAGTCACTGATGCCTACGGACTTGCGAACATAACACTGCTCGCCCCTGAAACCCAAGGACGATATGTTATGCTTCTCAGGACAAATGGCAGTCTGCCTTCCTACGAGCTCTCATCATCTCTTGAATATGCACTCATTGTAAGCAGAGTAATGCCTGTGCAAGTTGACCTGACACACTACATCACCAGTCCAGAACTCAGAGAGATCCGGGTCTATCTCGTGATAAGATGCCTGAATGGCACATTATTGGAAGGACTGATACTGAACTACGAATGGTTAACCATCAGTGCAACCACAGTTTCCATGCAATCCGGTATAGTAGAACTCATTCTCCCTATGCCCTCAACTGCTGGTTTCCATAGATTATACCACTATACAGATGGCACACAGCATCTTCACCCATCTTCGGGACATGCCCTTATTGTGGTGTCTGAAGCAGATATTCAAACGGCACAAGGCATTGGAATAGCTGGTCTGGTACTAACTCTCTGTGTTTCACTCAGTCTTGTCGGCATCCCAACACTATATCGGAAACATCTGATTAGTTAGAAGAATGAATCTGGTGCTCCGGCCGGGATTTGAACCCGGGTCGGGGGATCGAGAGTCCCCCATGCTGGGCCGGACTACACACGGCTACATCACGATGAATTCCGCGACGTATCTACCGGAGCTAACGGGAACCAGTCCGGAGCGGGAGTGCTCCCTCAAGACCGCAAATAAGGCTTTCTCAAAGGAGGCTCCTCTCCAGCAGTAGACCAGTCATGATTGAATGATACTAGGGAAATAGACTTGTGAAACTACTCCAACTGTCCTCTAGTAGCTGCAGAAGACTTCCTATGATGTCTTGTGCCCAACCAGTAGCTTGAAGGATAACTGCGATGACTATTGATACAGTGACCACTGCAAGACCCAAGAGGAGACTCTCCTCCACCAAGGGCCCACCTGACTCATCTGCGATGAGTTCCCTTGCGTTCATTGACAGTTACTCCTGAACTGACATCCCCGAAACCGTATTTTAAGTGCCCCAAAAACCCCTACAACACGAACCTAAGCTCCCAGTGATTGCATTGGATGGTCTTTTCCCCATAGGTGGTCACTCAAAGAAGTACTCGAACCTGTAGATGATGAGCGCCTGTCATTCTTCAGATACGTCAGGATTGCCTCAAAAGCAGGAATATGACTCTCAAGTCCTAGTCTATTCGCATGAAACATGAACGCACCATCCTGCGCCCATCTGACAGATTCAGGAGCACGCCAATCGTATACCATATTGAGGCCGGAAAACGCAAGGAACCCGTCGACAATCTCCCTACGCACCTCGGCAATCTGATTCACTCGTCGATATGACTTCCCCGGTATCGGTCTCTCCATCGTGACAATCAAGTCTAACAGAGCCACATTTGTCTTCTCTATCCCGTGTCCTGAAGTCCATCGAGCCACGAGACTTGCTGCAGAATCACTATGACACGTCTGCATTACCCTAAGTCCAGCTGCAATAGCTTGGAAGAGTGCCTTACTGTGTTCAGCTGTCTGTATCTCACCGAGAACAAGATAGTCGGGAGACCGATGAAGACTCTTGACTATCTCTGAGGTCTTGTCAAACCTGCTGCTAATCTCATCGACAGGGTCGACCCGGATTCGAACTTGATGGTGATCTGCCAAGACTCTACTTTCAATTGCATCTTCAATGTATATTTTCCTCCACATTGATGGCGTACTCATATCCAGAGCGTTCAACAATGTGGTCTTTCCTGTGCCTGGGCCTCCCGTTATTGTTATGTTGAATCTGGACCCGACAGCCAATGTTAAAGCCGCAGCAGCCTTCAAGCTGAGGGTTCCATTTAGTACAAGATCCATAATCGAGAATGGAGATTCCTTAGCTCGTCGAATCTCTAGATGCATGCCGTCAGGACTTAGTGGCGGTATGCTAACAGCTAGGCGCAAGTCTATGTCATAGAGCCGAAGATTGGTCTTTAGTGAAGGATTTCTTCTGTCCAGATGTAAGTTGCTTTCAGCTCTAACCAAAGTGGTTAGACGTGCGACGTCGTCCTGGTCTAGGACAAGATCAGACGAACATCTTCCGAAATGTCGATGGTCAAAATAGACTGGAGCTCCAGGTCGATCCACGTAGATCTCCTCCACCCCATCATCCAACAGGATTGGAAGAAACGGTCCTAACACCGATGTCCGACCAGCTACAGTATGAGCAATTCTCTCTCGTGTAGTTTTGCTTATTTCTGGTAGTGTCTGTACGATTCTAGTCGAAACCCATTCAGACACGTACTGAAGTCTGTCTGACAGGTCCATTCTGGAGCTCGGCATGTCCTCTGTGAACTTCTGTAGATCGTCACTCAGCTTGTCTAACAGTCCATATTCAAGGGAGCTTCTCACCAAGGGGTGAGTTCTATGGTGGATGTTACTTTCGCCAGTCCTTTCAAAGAAGAGAGACAGATATGGACCAATAATATAGACATCTAGGAGCCTCAGGTTCGAATCAAGCAGCTGAGCATAGCCATCAATGAAGACTGTTTCCCACTCGCCTCCTTTCCATGGTGGACTGATTGGAACCCGTTTCTCAAGACCCCCCACATGAACCAAGTTTTTCTCTGGCTCTACTATCACGGCTTTGGATGAATCGTCATTCGTGAAAGAAGCAAGCCTTGAGCAGGTGGACAAGGAGGAGTCCAAACACTTGCTACACCTTTCTTCCGGACATCTGAGAACGACCACATCACATCTCGACATTCTCTCTCATCTCAGACAAATGACGCGGGACGAATCGGCCAAGAACCGTGTCTATGCATGCTCGGTGAGCACTACAATCTCCTTCTTCATCATCCCGAAGTGATCTCGGATACTGTACTCTGCTACTCTAGTCGCGTTGGACGTAAGCTTCTGAGTGAGCACAAAACGTCTTCCGTGTTCATCCGCAATCAATCGGTCACTAGCATAAGCCGCAGAAACTGTGAATATGAATGGATTCCGACCACCTCTTCTCGAGGCTGGTATGATTCCAAGAATCTCAAGCATCTTGTCTCTTAGTGCGTTTTCATAGGTTCTCAAGTCCCAACCTCGTGCCCGTATCTTTCTTACGACCTTGTCGCTATTCATCAACATCGAGAGAACTCTTGGCACATAATCCTCCGGACGACGAATCTGAGGAGCAATGCCTGTCAGCGATTTGAGTTTCAATGCCTCTCTGACTATAGCTCTCACATTCACTCGATGGCCACATTTTTCGAACGTGCTAGCTATCTCATCCAACGTTATCGGTGCGCCATCCTTATACTCACGAACAGCCATAAGCAGACATACTGCGATGAGTAGAATGTTGTTCGTAATCTTAGTGGACGCCTCCGTAACTATCTTCTTGTAGAGGTATGCAGTACGATCACGCACTTGTTCACTCAGCATCAACAACTTCGAAACATGATTGAGGGTTCGGAGAGCCCTGTATTTCGCCTCGTTCCTACCTATCCTTACTCGTGTGCTGTAGACTGCCTTTAGACGCTTGAATCTCTTTTGTGATCTCGCTGATAGAGCCTGACCCTGTGCATCTTGGAAGTACTTCTCTTTGTGAAAACCAATGTAGCTCCCAAGCCCGTCCACAATGTGCATCCGATTACCCAAGGAAACATAGACAGTTGCATCAGGCTTGTCATTGTGACGTTCCGCACCCATTTGATAAGTGGGCAGGACATACTCTCTGGAAATGACCAGACCGCACTCCGCACAGACTATGTAACCTCGGTTCACCACTAGCAGTCCTGAACAGTCAGGACAAGACCACGATGAGCTCTGAATAGCCTCGAATGTTTCATCAATCAAAGACCACACCCAAAGAGAACAGGCACATCATCGCTAACTAGATTTCAGGCAGATACCAGTACGTTCCCTAGGAAACAATGTTCGCTGAAATGGACTCCTGATATCTCCCAGTCGATGATTCTGGCCTCGACTGACAGAAAGAGAGGTCACCGTAACTATTCAGTGATTGACTGGAGATGACCGATCCTGCTTTCTAAGGCTATGAATTTAAGGATGAGATAAAGGAAAAAGACTGATACACCCATGAACAAAAACGCGATTGTTCTAGTTGTCCTTGCCTGTGTGACTTCCATGGTAAGGTTCGGTCATGTCTATCCTGATAGCTATGCCTATCTCAGCTATATCGACTATTTCGATGGCATTGGAAGTCTCGAAGACGTTTCTACTCCCATCGCATTGAGACCTGTAATGCCTCTGGCAGTGTCGCTTCTAAATGGACTACTGGATTCTTTCCTAATACTCTCTATTCTGAACCTGGGTTTCGTGTGCCTAATCAGTCTTGGAATGTTCAGGTATGTAAAGAACTACGACCTAGATGAGAGATCGGCCTTTCTTGCAGCAGCCATATGCACCGTGTCATTCCCAGTTGCCTTCTATGGTGCTGTGCCTCT